>NZ_RJNU01000005.1:0-133552 GCF_003942695.1 Streptococcus mitis | reverse complement strand
CTATTATGGTAGCAGTCCAACTATAATATTTTTTACAAAGAAATATATTTATAATAAAAATCACAAGAAATAAAATGATTCCTATGGTAATATTAAAAAGAACACACATTCCACATATTGTAAATAATATTATAAATGAAAAATAAAACTTGTTTTTAGCTAGATAAGAGGTAAGGGACTTTAATCTAGTTATAAAATCTATCTTTTTCAATAAATCTCCTCCTACTTCAAACTCCAGCCACCATCAATAGTCAGGATTTGTCCTTGCATGGCGCTCGCTTTTCCACTTGCTAAGAAAAGGCTAATCACTGCTACTTCCTCTGGCTCAATCCAGCGTTTGATGGGCGTTTCACTAGCCACCCAGTCAGCTAAGCCACCTGGTTCAAAGTCGGCAGCGGTCATAGCTGTCTTGACTGCCCCTGGAGCAATCCCAAAGACCTGAATACCATCCTCAGCATAGTCTAGAGCCAACTGCTTGGTAAAGCCAGCTAAGGCGTGCTTAGACGAGGTATAGGCGTGACCACCTCCGCCAGCTAGACTTGAAGCAATCGAACACATATTGATAATGGTCCCTTTTTTATTCTCTAGCATTTGCGTCAAATAATAGCGAGTCAACTCAACAGGAGTCACATAGTTGATTTCAAAAATTTCTTGAATTTCCTGGGCTGTTTGATCCAAAAGTGGTTTGTAATCATCCAAAACCCCTGCAGTATTGCACAAAACATCCACATAAGGACACCAGTCAAAAATAGGCTCCAAGTCCAAGGTTAAATCTCTCTGTAAAAAGTGAAAATCACCCTCCAAGAATGGATTTTCACCTTGGTCAACTCCATATACTTGATAACCCTTCTCTAAAAAGAGGCGGGCTTGAGCCAGACCAATCCCTGAACTTACTCCCGTAATCAATACACGTCTAGTCATGCACTTCTACCCAATCCGTCGCCAAAACATCACAAGGTGTCGGACTCCACATGGAAAAACCTTCCCCTTCTCCAGACACGTTGATTAGGAAATAGGGCGTCACTTCAAGTGCGATCCCGTTTTGTTCGATAGTGTCAAAGAGTTGGATATAGTTTTCAGCCCCTCCCCAACCAGTTCGTACATATTTTTTCTTAGCCTTTAACCCAGGCAGGATTTCTTCAAATGTCATGATGCTCTCCTTCAATTCTACATTCTTCATTTAATTATAACAAAAAACCGTTTTTCAACGGCTTTTTGACTGTGTCTTAGTTCAATAAAACAAATAGCTATCCAATTTTTTTATTATTTCAGTTCAATCAATTTATTGTAGATTTTCTCAGTCAGTTCTTTCTGTTGCGTTCCTGTTAAATGGTGCGAAGTGCGAATTAATATGGTTCCATAAACATAGTGTGATCCCGGATTCAAGGCAGTTCCATCAAAAGCACTAATATAAGTATTGCGTTTCTCTGCATCTTCTTTTGTCTTATAAACTTCTATATTTCCACCAGCATCATTACCTTTTTGAACAATATCTGAGCCTTCTACAGATTCATTCACTTGCTTGTCAACAAAATATACAGACGCTGTATACCCTCCTTGTTTATTTAATTTTTTATTGGGGTCATTATCCTCCGTAACAGATTGTACTCCAGTAATTGATTCAATTTCTTTAAGTCTTTCTTCGATAAAAGAACTTGAAGGATTTGTAATTTGTTTTAATTGAAGAATGCTATTTTGATAGTGAGTCAATTTTTCAGATAAATTCTTTTTTATTTCACTATAATCTAATGGTTGACTTAATTCTTCAATTTGCTTTTCAATTTGCTCAGTTTGTTTTTCAATATCTGGTATTTTACGAAGTGAATCTTTGCTATCCTTTATAGTTGATTTCAATTTTTCCAATGTCTTAGAATCAAGAGGTTCTTCATCATTATCAATAACTTTTTCAGCCTCAGCTATCTGATCTTCAACTTCTTTATTTTTTTCATTTAAATCCTTTACTACATCTTCAAACTTAGTTACAGCAGCTTGATGTGGTGCATAGGATAAGAAATAGTATCCCAGACCAGAAATTCCTATGATGAGACACATTGACAATATCATTATTTTTTTCTTCATTTTAATCTCCAAAAAGTATTTAATATCTTCACAATTTTACTATAATACACCAAAACAAGCAACAAAAAACCGTTTTCCAACGGCTTTTTGACTGTATATCTACTAAATTTCTTCCTACCACTGCAATCCGGCTTCTCTAATTTCTTTCTTGGAAGCAAATTTACCATTTGGTCTGTGCCATCTTCCGTTTTTATCTCTAAAGTAGCCACCTGAATTTGTAGATGGCGAGTTTGATTCCTGGCTTTCTTCCTTTTCTTGTGCGGCTTGGCGAGCTTTTTCCTGTTCTTCTTCTTTTGCTTTCTTTTCAGCGGCTTCTTTTTCTTCAGCCTCTTTCTTGGCTTTTTCCTCAGCTTCCTTCTTAGCTTTTTCTTCTTTGTTTTCGACTGTATTTTTAGCCGTACCATCTAAGTAATTGATTTCCGCATTAGCTGAAACATTGTCTAAAACGACATGCGTCACCGAATACTGATCAACCTTTTCCTTACTACCACCCAACTTGATTTCCAAGAGTTTACCATTTTCATCTATTCCCACATACTGCAATTCAATCTGTCTCGGAATCAGTTCATCTTTTTGATAGATTGGGGTCACCTTATAATCAAGATAGTAGTTTGGGTGATTGGCCAACCATGAGTCCAATCGATTTTCATAATAAAGCATACTTTCTTGATTTGTATTATCTGTACCATAATATGTACCAGCATTGAGCCAGTTAGTCATCGGAACCAAGTTTTTCTTTTCATCGTTCAATCCGCTAAACTGGTAACCAATTAAGTGGCCTCGATTCATCAACCAAGCCTTTTTAGAGCCATCTCCATAATAAAAATTATAGTTGTGCCAACCAACCGGGTTATAACTTATCTTAGGCTCTCTCTTCTCAGTTGGCTCATCGCTGTCCTTAAGTTGAATATGAGCACCCGTTGCGCGTGATTTAGAATCCAATTCCCCAAGTTCTAGTTGCTTCTCATTTTTAAAAGGCAAGAGTCCAGCTTCTTTAAACAACTTCTCATCAAACTTGATTTGCTTCTGTTCAATTTTTTCTTCTGGGACCTTTGATTCCGCCTTATGTCCAGAACAAGCAACTAGTATTGTGATGGAAAGTAAGGCAATTGAGAAGGATAGTAACTTTTTCATAAAATTCTCCTTTTTATATAGTAATTAGATTAATATCACCTATTACATTTTACTATCATTTTGTTAATTGTTCAAGAATAAAGAAGCTGTTATTATACTATTTTCACTTCAATGCCCAAAACAAAACGATAACCACTTTTCAGTAGTTACCGTTGATTTCTTTTGATTAATCTTTCCCACCAAGTTTACTGTTAATGGTCATCATGATGCTGGCTATTTTCTCACCCCAGTATGGATCAGAAGCATAGCGTACATTCATACCAGAAGCCTTGTTTCCAAGATGGTCTCGTCCATAGTCAATGTAGTTCTCACGAATCCACTTAGCCGCGCCGAGGATCCCCTTATCCACATCATCAAATTTTTTGGCTGAGGCATATGGGCTCGAATCATAAGCCGCAATTCCAAAGAAATTATTCTTATCCTTGGCAATCTGGCTCCGTCCCCAAGCACTCTCAAGTGCACTATGAGCCATTAAGTAAAGAGCATTTACACCATAGCGTTCCTCAGCTTCCTTAAAAACAGCTCCCTTACCAGCGAGGCGACTATCCCGAATATTCATCAAAGAATAAATTTTATCCAATTCAGCTGCGCTGTAATTACTTGGCTTGGTCAAATTTCTAAAGAGGAAAGGATTTTCAATGGTAAAGCCATCAAAATGAATTCCATCAGTTGAATAATATTTCTTACCAATGGTCATAGCTGAGCTATGTGGCGCAACACGAAGACTCACATAAGGTGATAACTCATGGTAAAAATACTTGCCATCACTTGTATAATGAGGGACAAATTCACTATCTTTATCAATAGCTACTAAATCACTTTTATTCATGAAGCCGGATAAACCAGAAATATTGACTGGTATTTGACTATCTTTTTTAGATTGGGCATCCCCAAGTGAAACTATGGTTCCTTGCGATACATAACTCAATCTTTCACCAGAAGCGCTATAAACATAAGCAGTAATTGGTTTCACTTTGTAATATTTTGCCTCTGAGATCCACTTCCCATTATTCTGGAAGGAATACTCTTTGCCTTTGATCTTAAAAGTACCTGTTACGTATCGACCATCATCTTTTAGATAGTACCAAGCATCGTAATCTTTGTCAAAAATCCATTCATTTTTGGCCATATAGCCACCTGATTTAAGGTAGTATGAACCAATCCATTCATGGGAAGCGTAGGCCCCATCTGACTTCAAGTAAAACCAGCTATTGTAGGATTTATCAAAAATCCACTCTTTTTCCGCCATAGCGCCACTATCTTTCAGATAGTAGTCACTTTTCCACTGGCTACTTGCCATCACACCATCGCTATTGAAATAGTACCATGCCCCTTTGATTTTTTCCCATTTATTACGAGAAATTTTTCCCGAAGCTGTAGCATAGTACCACTTGTCAGATATTTTCACCCAATCATTTTCTGCCATGGCACCATTACCTTGGAAGAGATAGTCATTATAGATGGTGCGACTAAGCATGACACCATCTTTATCAAAGTAATACCAGACACCTTCAATCTTTTCCCATTTATTGCGAGAAATCTTGCCTGAAGCTGTTGCATAGTACCACTTGTCAGATATTTTTACCCAATCATTTTCTGCCATGGCACCACTACCTTGGAAGAGATAGTCATTATAGATGGTGCGACTAAGCATGACACCTTCTTTATCAAAGTAATACCAGACACCTTCAATCTTTTCCCATTTGTCGCGAGAAATCTTTCCTGAAGCTGTGGCATAGTACCACTTGTCAGATATTTTCACCCAAGCATTTTCTGCCATAGCACCGTTACCTTTGACAAGGTAATCATCAACTATGGTATTACTGAGCATAATGCCATTTTTATCAAAGTAATACCAAGTGCCACTAATTTTTTTCCAGTTTACGACAGGCTGGTTATTTTCATAAAAACGCCAGTTTCCTTGTTCTTTCTGCCAACCTTCCTTGATAACTTCCTCCTTTTTTTCCTTTTTGGAAGGATTTTCCTCTTTTACAGCTGGCTCTTTCTTCGCCTCGACTTTAGGAACTTCTTTCTTGGGAACAGCTTCTTCTTTTTTCTCGACTACATCTGTGGTCTGAGTTTTTTTCGTAATCTGAGATTCTTCAGCATATACAGATGTCTTTGCAAATCCTGCCATAGAAAGAACGACAGTACTTGCAAGTAGTATCTTCTTCATTTTATTCTCCTCAGTAGAAAACGATCTACACTATTACTATTTTATAAAACCTATTGTAACATAGTTGACTAACGGAAATATTACAAATTGATGAAGATTCTATGTCTTGTTGAGAATAAGGAAGACCTAGTTTATCTCAGACTGGCTTTAACTTCTCGACGGAGATCTTCCAAGCTGCTAATGCCATATTTGTCCATGACTTTTGGCAGATGTTCGATGATATCAGGACAAGCATAAGGATTGGTAAAGTTGGCTGTTCCAACTCCGATGGCAGATGCCCCAGCCAGATACATTTCAAGCGCTGCTTCAGCCGAATCCACTCCTCCCATTCCAATAATGGGCAGGTCTGTTGTTTGAGCTACTTGGCGAATGAGTTTGAGGGCTACCGGAAAAACTGCTGGGCCTGACATCCCACCCGTTCCATTGGCCAAGATTGGTTTTCTAGTTTTGAGATCAAAGCGCATACCGACTAGAGTATTGATCATGGTTAATCCACTTGCTCCCGCATCTTCAGCAGCTTTTGCGATGGTGACAACATCCGTCACACTAGGGGTTAACTTAACATAAACTGGTACATCAGAGGCTTCCACAGCTGCCTTTACCACTTCATAAGCTAGATCAGGATCTTGCCCAATCAAAAGCCCATGATTGCCGTGATCCACATTAGGACAAGAGATATTGAGCTCGATAGCTTTTACATTTGCCGCCTTGGAAATTCCTCGAGAAACGGCAGCGTACTCTTGTTTTGAAAAGCCTGCAACATTTGCGATGATAGGAAGCGTAGGATACTCTCTTTCCAGCCAAGGCAATTTCTCAGCTAAAACAACTTCTAAACCTGGATTTTGCAAGCCGATTGCATTGAGCATACCAGCAGGTGTTTCTGCCACCCTTGGAGTTGGATTGCCAAAACGGGGTTCAAGTGTCGTCGCCTTGATCATAATGGAGCCTAAAAGGTCCAAATCATAGTACTTGACATACTCTTGACCAAAACCAAAACAGCCTGATGCTGGTATGATGGGATTTTTCAAGTCCAAGCCCGGTAGAGAAACTTGTAAGCGATTTGTAGTCATGACTTTCTCCTTATAACACAACTGTTCCTGTACGGAAAACAGGGCCATCTTCACAGACACGTTGACTGACTGTCTCACTATCTGGCACTTTTAGTACGCAGGCATAGCAGGCCCCCATCCCGCAAGCCATACGAGATTCTAGAGATAGATAGGCTCTTGGGTGGTCATAAAACCTTTGATTGATGTACTTCATCATTCCTGGAGCCCCACATGAGTAGACGGCGTCAAACTGTTTTTCTAATTCATTGATGACGACTGACACATTTCCCTTGATACCATAAGAACCATCATCTGTCGTTACAAAGACCTGACCATATTGGGACAATTCGGTTTCGAGAATAACAGCATCCTTAGTCGCAAAACCGAGGACAGTCACTACTTTTACTCCACGCGCATGCAATTCCTTGGCTACCTCGAGCAAGGGTGGAACACCAATCCCACCACCAACGAGGAGAACTCGGCTCTGGTCGTCCAAGTCAGACAAGTCAAAACCATTTCCCTGAGGCCCCATCACATCAAGAGTATCTCCCTGACTTAAGGTTGAAAAAATAGCGGTCCCAGCACCTTCAATCCGATAAATAAGATGACACTGCTTGTTTGCCTTGTCAATAGACGAAATTGAAATAGGACGGCGCAAGAGATGGGCATCATCAGGCACGCGCAGATGAAGGAATTGGCCTGATCGCATGGCTTCAACCATCTCCCCTTCTAGGACTAATTCAAAGATTGCTGGCGCAATTTCCTCTTGTGCGACCACCTTCATGGTTTCCAAACGAATCGCACCCATACGCTTCTTACATGTGGGATTCATGACTTTTCCTCCTTAAATTTAAGGGGACCAGATAAAGAAAAGGCCTTGCTAATGCAAGGCCTCAGTCAGGTTAGGCTAGAACTCATGCGCACACTTAAAAAGTCTCCACAGAGAGTCCCCTATCCCTTTTATCTGACACCTTGTGAGTCTCTCTGGACTCCCCTTAAAGGTTAAATTTGTATTAGTATACTCTTTCAAAGAAAAAAAGTCAAGTAGAAAACGAACATTCTACTTGACCTCACTGGATTATTTTTCACGAATGACTTCGACCTTGTAGCCATCAGGATCCTTGACAAAGTAATAGTTTGGTGGGGTTCCAGGTAGGCCTTTTGGCTCTGTAACCTCATAGCCTTTCGCGCTATGTTCTTGGTGAAGTGCCTCAAGGTCAGGTGTACTGAGGGCGATATGGGCAAAGCCATCACCTACCACATAGGGACCGTGGTCATAGTTATAGGTCAATTCCAACTCGTAGTCATCACCCTCAAGTCCTAGATAGACAATGGTGAAGGCATAATCTGGGAAATCTTTGCGACGCAATTCTTTAAAACCAAAAGCATCTTGATAGAATGCGATTGATTTTTCAAGGTTTTCTACTCGCAAGCAAGTGTGTAGCATTTTTGAAGCCATAGCTTTCTCCTTTATTTCTAAAAAGACTGGGACAATCCTGTTCCAGTCTTAAAAGTAATTATTTACCAAGTTTTGCTTTAGCTGCATCTGCAAGAGCTGTGAAAGCTGCTGCATCATTAACAGCCAAGTCAGCAAGCATTTTACGGTTAACTTCGATTTCAGCCAATTTCAAACCATGCATCAATTGTGAGTATGAAAGTCCGTTCAAACGAGCTGCCGCATTGATACGAGTGATCCACAATTTACGGAAGTCACGTTTTTTCTGACGACGGTCACGGTATGCATAGTAGTAAGAGTTCATTACTTGTTCTTTTGCAGTACGGAACAAGATGTGTTTAGCTCCATAGTAACCTTTTGCTAATTTAAGAATACGTTTACGACGTTTGCGTGATACAACGCCACCTTTAACACGTGCCATGTTTTATTTCCTCCAAATATTTCCTAGAATTGTTTACTTACTATTAGGCTATTATTTCAAGCGAGTAAGCATTGCTTTGATACGTTTGAAATCTCCTGAATGCACCATAGATGCTTTACGAAGATGACGACGTTGTTTCTTAGTTTTTCCGTGGAAACGGTGAGAAGTGTAAGCACGGAAACGTTTAAGTCCACCAGAACCTGTACGTTTGAAACGTTTAGCTGATGCGCGGTGTGTTTTTTGTTTTGGCATGATTTTTTCTCCTTTATTTAACTTTCTGACAATTATTTTTTGTCAGTTGCTGGCGCCAACTGCATGAACATTTGGCGTCCATCCATCTTAGCTCGTTGTTCGATGATCGCAATATCTTGTGTTGCTTCAGCAAACTCGGCTAAAACTTTTGCACCAATCTCTTTATGGGTAATCATACGACCCTTAAAGCGAATAGATACCTTAACTTTATTTCCTTTTTCAAGGAATTTACGTGCATTGCGAAGTTTTGTGTCAAAGTCACCCTTGTCAATAGTTGGACTCAGACGAACTTCTTTCACAGTAACAACACTTTGTTTTTTACGTTGTTCTTTTTGCTTTTTCTGATACTCAAATTTGAACTTACCGTAGTCCATAATTTTAGCAACAGGCGGTTTGGCTTGGGGTTGAATCAATACTAAGTCAACATTTGCACTATCAGCCAATGCTTGCGCTTCGCTGAGTGGCTTGATGCCTAGCTGTTCTCCCTCAAGACCGATCAAGCGAACTTCACGTACACGAATTTCATCATTGATGAATAAGTCTTGCTTTGCTATGGTTTTCACCTCTTTTTTATTATTAGAGAAAAACAAGAGCGGACTCGTAATAATACAAGCCCGCACGTTATGATAGCGTTTCTTAGAAACTTTTCATCCGTAGGGCCAGGCAACTTGATGTCACAAGGCGAGAAGCTCTCACTTCTGCTTTTCTCAACTTTTATATGATACCAAGTTTTCTATCCCTTGTCAAGATAAAAAGTCATTTTTTCAAAAAACTTTCTGTTTTCTTCTTGATGTCTGCATCAGAAAGAGAGAACCTAGTTGGTTCCCTCCCTGTGTTAGTTTTTTCCTCACCTTCCATATAGGAATGCTAAGACTTATTAACAACTTCCTTTTTACGTGAACTTCCCCATCTTTCGATAAGTAAAATCCCCACTAACAAAAGGATAATCAGGCAAGGAAGTAAGACCATCCCCATGCTCCAATTTAGATTGATATTATCAATTTGCTTAGGTAATCTTCCAGATAAAATCTCTACTGAACGCAAGTAAGTAAAGGGGATCAGATGTGCAATACTCTGAAGAGGCTGGATCGTTTGGATACCAAACAATAAGCCAACAATCCCAATGAGTGAAAGAAAGAGGACAGGCATTTTTTGCTTGAAAAAGTAAGCAATCAAGTAGACGACTTCCACAATGACGATAAAGGCTAAGAAAGTTAAGAGCAAGCTAGGAAATAACACATCTTGTATCTTTCCAATAGTTACTTCTTGATTCGTTAAGCTATAGAACGGGTAGGGATAATCTAACTGTCCAAAACCACTTATCAGACTTCCTGCTAGAAAAGAAAAGCCACAGATTCCGATAAACAGCACGGTTACATAGCTCATCCCAACTCCAAGAGAGGACATGGCAAATGTCACTTTTGAAAAAGGATATAACTGAGCTGTATCAAGATTATTTTGATATCTTTCTGCAAACAGTTGTGTTAGCATAAAAATAATAGCAATCACAAACAAGCTTGGGATGATAGCCTCTAAAATCCAGACAATCTGATCAATCCCGTGGGTAGGAAACTCCAAAGTATGTGCTTTTATGTTCAAGGGATACAGGGCTTGGTAAATCTTCCGTTGGCGGTCAACCCCCATTTTTAATTCAGAGCTAGAAGTCGGGTCATTTGATACAAATTCATAATTCTTCTCTTCATCTTGCCACTGCAAATAGTAGGCTTCTTTCCAGCGCCCTTCTTTTAATAAAGTCAGAATTTCTTTCTTTCGCGTCAAAAGATTTTTTTGCAAGTCTAAATCACTTTTAGCAGTCTGGTATTCCTCCGAGCTGGTGTCAGACATTTGGGAGAGTTTCTCTTCATTTTCATTGATAGCTCTCTCGTTGGCTGCAATACGAGTTTCCAACCTGCTCTCCAAGCTGTGTGAGTTTGCAGTCTGACTATTTAAATAAAAGGTAACACCGAGTACAGATGCAAATAAAGCTAAGATAATCCAGTTTAAACGACTTTTGAAAACTTTCTTTAACAAAAATAGACTAATATCTTTCATAACGGAACCTCTTCTATCTGCCCCTGACGAATGGTTACCATGCTATCGCAAATCTCCACTAACTCCTCTTTGTAGTGGGAACTTAAAAGAACCAGCTGTTCTTTTCTATTGATTTGTGCCAATCTATCAAAAAACTTCTGTCGATAATACTCGTCTAAACCATTTGTTACCTCATCCATAAGCCAGCATTTCGCCTGACTGAGGAAATACATGGCAATCACCAAGCGTTGCTTCATCCCTAAGGAATACTTACGAATAGGAAGGCTGATATAGTCAGACATTTCCCAATAGGCGATTTCATCACTCAAGTTCAGGCCTGACTTCCAGATGTTCTTTATGAGACGAAGGTAGTCCATCCCACTTAAGTTTCCATCCAGCCATTCAACACTCTCATAATAAAACAAAGAAGGAGAGGCTGCGATATGTCCACTACTAAGGGGAAGCAGCTTGCTAATAGCTCGGAACAGTGTCGTCTTTCCCGAGCCATTGATAGCAAGAAGGCCATAAATCCTACCTTTTTTAAAGGTGAAATCCGCATCTTGCAAGATGACTTGTCGCGTTTTTAAGGTAACATGAGTAAGATTTAACATATCCAGCCCTCCTTTTTTTCACTCTTTAACGATTAATAGTTTCCTGCCTAGTAGTTAATGACCTCATAACGAACATAATATCAATCGGACCAACTTTTTAGTCATTATAGAGTAATAAGCAGACCATCTTGGAATGTTTACATATTTACGTCCGTGGTAATTCATACTAAACTTCCAAGCGGTATTCCAATCATACCAATAACTTTTAGTAACTGTCACAGCAGATACACTGGACTGAAAAAGGCAATAGATGATAGACTGGCTAATGAAACAACTTTTGCTGATTTTTCATGTTTACATTGCATTTATATCTTTACTATTGGAAGCACTTTCATTATATCGTTTTTCTCGGTATTCTGCAACAGATTTTTAATTTATTTCACTAATATATAACATTTTTCTTCCTAACGAACGCTTTCAATTCGCCAACTATTCCATCCTTTAAAGCGAATAGCTCCGTCCTGGTCAGTTCGGTAAATCTTACTCTTGATGGTTTCTAGTCGAGTCAAGGTTTCCTGATGGGGGAATTTCGCACGATTGTTTCTTCCTAACGAACGCTATCGATTTGCCAACGATTCCATCCTTTAAAGCGGATAGCCCCTTGCTGATCGGTTCGGTAAATCTTACTCTTGATTGCTTCTAGTCGAGTCAAGGTTTCCTGATGGGGGAGTTTCGCACGATTGTTCTTTCCAACTGAGATGAGAGAAATCTCTGGGTTGAGTTTTTCTAGAAAAGCTGGATTTGATGAGGTTTTAGAACCATGTTGACCGACTTTCAAGACATCCACCTCTAAGTCAGGATATTGCTTTAAAAGATCCTTCTCTCCCTTCTCTTTCAAGTTTCCACTGAAGAGAAAGTGCTTATCCAAGAGTTTTCCATAAAGAACCAGGGAACCATCACGATCCCCATCTCCAATCTGCCTTGGAGATAGGACTTCTAACTGACTTCCAAAAATTGGCAAGTTCTCCCCTGCTGTCACACTGCGCACCTTGGTTTGGCTTGCTTCTAGTTCTGCTACAAATTCCTTCTGTGTCAGACTTCCTTTTGATACTAAAATTTCCCCGACATGGAAAGCCTTGGTCACCTCAAGCAAATCACCAACATGTTCTTTGTCTGTGTTGGTCAAAATCAACTGGTCAATCTTGGCTACCCCACGACTTTTAAGATAGGGAATCAAGGTTCGCTGGGCATTGCTGGTCGTCGCCTTTTCTTGCCATTTTTCGATTTTCTTATCAGACTCTGCCTTGCCTCCCACGTCTATGAGAATGGTTTTACCTGTTACATCCCGTAGGAAAAGACTTTCCCCTTGCCCAACATCCAGCATGGTGATTTCATTTTCCAGCGGGTGTTTGGTTAAGAAAAAGAGCCCCACGATAAAGAGACCAAATCCTGCTAGCCTTTTGATGTTTTTCCTCATGTCATAGACCAAGGCTAATGAAACTAAGAGAAGAATCAAAAGCCATGCGGTGGGTTGACCAAAGACTAAAGGCCTGCTTGCCAGCTGCGATACCAAGCGAATGATATTCTCCAACCACTCAAAGACAAAGTTAAACTGAGTGACTGGGTAAACAAAAGACAGAATAAATAAGATGGACAAAAGCGGTAAGAATACCACATCAAACAGAAAGGAAAAGACAAAGGTCAAAAGGATAGACCAAGGCTGAAATTCTGCAAAATAAAAGGATAGAATGGGTAATATTCCCAAGGAAATAACCAGACTTTCTCTGGCAACAGCCTTGAGTCCCTCCCCTTCTTTGCTGGTCATGGTCAAGATAAAAGCATAAGCGCAGGACAAGACCCCTCCTGCAGTTAGGAAAAAGTTGGGCATGATGATAAAAAGGACAAGGACTGTTAAGGCAAAATTGTCCAAGCCCTTAACACCATGTTGAGCTAGTAACTTTTGCAAGAGACTGCGAATGACCGAGGCTGAAAATCCTGTCAGACCTGCATAGATAAGGGAAAAGGGATAGGTCAGCCACTTCAACTTTTCTTGAGTCAAGCCCAATCGCAAGAGGAGTTTCTTAAAGGCATCCATGAAAAAGCCCACCTGCATACCCGACAAGGCAAAGAGATGGATAATTCCTAGACTAGAATAAAGTTCATTCATCTCCTCAAAGTCCGTATCCAGATGTCCTAACAGAAGACCTGTCATATAGTTGCGCATAGGGTCTGGAAAGTGCGTCTTGATCCAAACAATAGCCTTTCGACGTAAACTTGATAAATTTTCACCTATATCCCAACTGCTAACCTGTTTAACTGACTGAATTCTCTTGATAGTCAGTGTCTGGTAAATCCCTTGAGTTTTCAGATAGACTTGGTAGTCAAAGCCACCAAAATTTCTCTGACCTTCTGGCTCGGAAAGTTTTCCTTCTAGTTCAATCTCATGAAGGTCTGTTAAGGCCTGAAAGTACTCTTTCTCCTCCTCGGACTGGAGTTTATAGTAAACTTGGAAGGTACGGCCGTCAGCCTTACCCCGAAAGGACAGACTATCTCCATTGACCTTAATAGTGTCAGGCAAAATCCGAACCCTTTCAACAGAATCCACTAGGTTTTGACTAGCTTGTGTCTGTTGCCAAGTTTGAAACAGAAACCAAAATCCAAAAACTCCACAAATCGCTAGAACTTTTCCAGCAGATTTCCATGGAAATTGAAAAAAGAGGCAGACGAGCAAAAAAACAAAACCTAGCAGTGCGAGATAGGACGCTCCAAAAATAGCATAGTAAAGCCAGAGTAACAGAAAGCTCAGATAGATTAGGGGGATAGGGAAACTCTTAGTCCACTGTAACATAATCTTTTAGCTTTTCTATGGTCTTTGCTCCAATGCCAGAGACTTTCTTTAATTCATCTACCGACTTGAATTTGCCATTTGCCTCACGATGGTCGATAATATCCTGGGCTCGTTTTCCTCCCAGGCCTTTGACCTGCTTGAGTTCTTCCAGACTAGCTTTATTGAGGTTGACCTTCTTTTCTTTACTTGTTGAAGGAGTCGTTCCAGAGGCAGACTGCTGACTAGCTGCTTCTTCTCCCTTACTCGGGACGTATACCAGAGCCTCGTCACTGACTTTCTGAGCAAGATTGAGCGACTTGCTATCTGCCTCCTCTGTCAAGCCACCTGCCTTCTGAACAGCATCATGAACCCGACTACCTACTGGTAAATCATAAATTCCTGGCGATTTAACAGCACCTTTGACATCCACTGTGATTAGATCTTGTTCAACCGACTCCTCCTTTGCCTCCTTTTTTACTTCTTTTTCAGCCGATGAATCCTTTGAAACAGCGGCAACTTCAGCCTGCAAATTCGTTTCTGTGACAGGTGTTTGCGACGTTGGTTTTAGTAGGAAAAATCCGCCTAAGGCCAAACCTAAACCTGCACAGATGACAATGATTTTATACTCTTTGATTTTCTCGATAATTGCTTCCATATTTTCTCCTCTCTTAGATTATTCGCAAGAGAAAGAAAAAAACAGTCGAAAATTTCTTTTCAACTGCTTATTTATTTGCAAAATAGTCTTCCTTGGTCAATACATAATGAACTCTTGTAACGATTCGGCCTTCTTCATGCTGGTCCATACAAGCATATGGTTCTGCATGTGAAAAACGCATACCTGATTTCTCCATGACCTTTCCTGATGCGGGATTGTCTTTATCGTGAAGAGCAGTCAACTTGTTCATTCCAATCTTCTCAAAAGCCAGCTCAATCACGGCACGATTGGCTTCTGTCGTCAATCCTTGATTCCAATATTTTTTATTGATAATGTAACCAATGGCTGCCTTCTTAAGAACAGTATCGATCTTGTGCAAGTCAATGGTACCAATAAACTGACCATTGCTTTTTAGTTCGATTCCCCACCGTCCCAAGGGACTAGCCAAGTAAAACTGAGCAATGTTGTTCTTAGTTTCTTCTAAGCTTTGATTTGTTGGAAAAGTGTAGCGTGTATTTTCACTGTCTGAAGCATACTCAAACATGGCTTCTGCATCGTCCAAGGTTACAGGTCGGAGCAATAAACGCTTCGTTTCTATAGATGGATACTGGGCAAATTTCACAAATATTGATTCCATGCTTTTTCCTCCATTAGAGCTTGATTCTCACTAGTCTAGCATAAATAAATTTGGATGACAAGTTTTTCTTGATTTTTGAAGCGGTTTCATATACAATAAAACCATCACATTTTTCATTTATGAACTGGAATGTGACAACTAAAACAATACCGTCAATTGAAAGGTAGGTTATCTCTATGTTAATCGGAATCCCAAAAGAAATTAAGAACAATGAAAACCGTGTTGCCCTCACACCTTCTGGTGTTTATAGCTTAGTTAGCCGTGGTCACCGCGTCCTCATCGAAACAAATGCTGGTCTTGGTTCAGGCTTTACTGATGCGGACTATCAAAAGCAAGGTGCTGAGATTGTCGCTACTGCTGGCGAAGCTTGGGCAGCTGAGTTAGTCGTGAAAGTAAAAGAACCTTTAAGTTCTGAATATGGGTACTTGCGCGACGACCTGCTCCTCTTCACCTACTTGCACATGGCCGCTGCGCCAGAATTAGCAGATGCTATGTTAGCAGCCAAAACAACAGGAATTGCCTATGAAACTGTTCGTGACAATCAAGGACAACTACCGCTCCTCGTTCCTATGAGTGAGGTTGCAGGTCGTATGGCTGTTCAAATCGGAGCTCATTTCCTTACCAAGCAAGCTGGTGGTTCTGGTGTCCTACTTGGTGGGGTACCGGGTGTTCCAAAAGGAAAAGTAACCATCATCGGTGGCGGTGTCGTTGGTACACATGCTGCCCGCATCGCCTTGGGGCTTGGTGCTCAAGTGACCATTCTTGATATCAGTGCCAAACGTCTCTCAGTCCTAGAAGAGGTCTTTGGTAACCAAATCCAAACTCTTATGTCCAATTCATTTAACATTGAAGCAAGTGTGAGAGATGCTGATGTGGTGATTGGAGCCGTTCTCATCCCTGGTGCTAAAGCTCCGAAATTGGTGACAGACGAGATGGTCAAACAAATGCGTCCAGGCTCTGTCATCGTTGACGTTGCTGTTGACCAAGGTGGTGTTATCGAAACAGCTGACCGTGTGACCACGCATGATGAACCAGTCTATGAAAAACACGGTGTTCTCCACTATGCCGTTGCCAATATCCCTGGTGCGGTTGCCCGTACTTCGACCATTGCCCTGACCAATGTCACCCTTCCTTATATCGAAGCATTGGCTGACAAAGGATTCGCACAAGCAATTGCTGAAGATGAGGGCTTGCGTCAAGGTGTGACCACTTATCAAGGTTACTTAACTAGCCTCCCAGTTGCCGCAGGGCTAGATAAGGATTACACTTCGATTGATGAACTTGTCTAAAGCCATTAACTAATTAACACAGATACGATAAAGAGCAGTTCAAATTGAACTGCTCTTTTTTTGCTATTCTGTCTCTTCCTTCTTTTCTTCATTTTTAACTGGAGCTGGTTCATAGGCTCGGATAATCTGAGCGACAACTGGATGGCGAACCACATCCTTAGCTGAAAAATGAACAAAGTCGATTTGGTGAATATTCTTGAGCTTTTCTTGGGCATCAATCAAACCGGACTTGACATTTCGTGGCAGGTCAATCTGACTAATATCTCCATTGACAATCATCTTAGAATTAAAACCTAAACGAGTCAAGAACATCTTCATCTGCATGATGGTCGTATTTTGCGCCTCATCGAGAATAACAAAGGCATCATCCAAGGTCCGACCACGCATGTAGGCAAGGGGCGCGATTTCGATAATCTCACGCTCCATGAGACGGGTCGTTTGATCTTTTCCGAGAATCTGATACAAGGCATCGTAAACAGGTCGAAGGTAAGGATCGACCTTCTCCTTGAGATCACCCGGAAGAAAACCTAGACTCTCACCTGCTTCCACTGCTGGTCGAGTGAGGATAATCCGCTTGACTTGCCCACGTTTAAGGGCAGTCACTGCCAAGGTCACTGCAAGAAAGGTCTTCCCTGTCCCTGCAGGTCCGATTCCAAAGGTCACATCATGCTGTTTGACACTATCCACATAAAGCTTTTGACCCAAAGTTTTGACACGGATCGGTTTCCCAGTATTGTCCTTGATAATTTCTTCTTCGTAAAGGGCGACAAACTTGTCGATTTCATCGTTTTTGACCATGCTAATCGCAGTGACCACATCTGGTGTGCCAACCGTCATTCCTCGATTCACCAAGACCATCAAAGCCTGGATAACCTGACGGGCTTCCTCACAGGCAGTCTCTTCTCCCAAAACCTGGACAATCTCCGTACGGGCATGAATCACCACATCGAGCTCTTCTTCCATTAAACGAAGATGGCGCTCATTGGATCCAAAAAGATGAAACAGGTCATCTGGATGACTCAGTTGAATGTCTATTGAATGTTCCTTCAAATAAAGAACCTCTCTAATCCGTTTATTTCTTTTTATTATAGCAAAGAGAACAATAAAATACTAGCCTCATCTCATTGTCTCTAGTGTTCTAAGTATTCTTGCCAGATGGCATCAAAATCTCCTAGGTTAAAAGAGAAACTGGCATGCTCCTCCAAAAAGCGACTCACCTCATCAAAATCATCCGTGTGTTTTGGGAAGGCTGACTCCTCAAAAGCGAGGTCTGCCAAAATGGCTTTGGGACTATTACTTTTAGGATTGCGCTCAGTCATGAGCCAAGTGTAAAATGATTTTCTCAATTCTTTCTCCTATCAAGAGTTTTTTGATGACACTTTTCTGATTCTTGAAAATTACTGGACTTAGCCTCTGAAACGTAGTGGTTTATAAAATCTGTTTTCGCATCTGTATAGGCATCACGATTGTGTTCAAATTTTTTCCACAAACTTAGTTTTAATTCCTGATACGCTTGGGCAATATCTGGATGCTGGCAGAGATAATCTCTAAAATAAATCTCGTTATGATCTCCCGTCATTCGCAAATGTAGATGAAAAACTTTCTCAGCAAATCCCTGCTCTGTATAGCCTTTATTTAGTGAAATCCTGTTAGGACTTTCCGACATCACTAGCCACCCATTCTTCACCAATAAATCCCTAACTCTTGCTAAATCCTCTATTCTACCTACTTCTAATAGAATATCAACGATATTCTTGGCCCAAATATTAGGGATAGCAGTGCTACCGATATGTTCTATTCTTTTAATAACATTTGCACCCAATATTTTTTTCAAATTTGTTTTTTCCAATTCATACCAGTCTCCCCACTCTGATTTGTGCTCTACTAGAAAAATAGGAAAAAGTTGCCAGAGTTCCTCTAAACTCATTTCTTCAAGTTTCTTTATCATGTCTATAAGGCTTAAATCAACTCTGTACCAAACTGGTCTTGCTTGATTTTGCCAGCCTTCATCAAGCCACCGAGAGCTTTCTTGAACTGACCTTTAGAAATACCAAAGGTTGCTTTGATGTCATCAGGAGATGACTTATCATTTAAGGTCATGAAACCGCCATTGCTTTCCAAGTAGGTCAAAATCATCTGGGCATCATTTTCCAACATTTCAAAGGAACGTGGTTTGAGCGAGAGATTAAGAGTACGGTCCACTTCACGGAAACCAATGACCCGCGCATCTAACACTTGTCCCAAACGTGGCTCTGCGTAGCGCTCGCTAGGATGGATAAAACCAAGCATGTTATTCTCTGGTAGATAGACAAAGGTCCCTGATAGCTTGAGACGATAAACAATGGCTGGCCAGTTTTGGTTCTGCATGTTGTTGTAGGCAGGACGAGCCAGACGTTGGAAATCTTCTTGATAAGCCAAGAGTCCCCAGATTCGGTCTTTCTTGTCCACCTCAAGACGGATGTAGAGTTTATCACCTTTCTTAGGCCAGAGTTCCTTGAGCTCAGGAAGGATATCGAGTGACACAACGATTTCCTTATCAGGTAGACCGGTATCGACAAAAACACCCAAGTCCTTACGAACTTCTGTTACCGTTCCCCAGCCAAATTGTTCCTGAGTGGCAGTCACTTCTAGAGTGGTCAAGCGGAGTTTCTGCTTCATATCGGTATAGGCAAAACCTTTGACTGTATCCCCTACTGTGTGTTGGCCTTCTTCCTTAGCAAGAGCATAAGTTTGACCATCCTTTTGCACAAAGTAAAAACGGTCATTTTCATCGATGATGAGTCCAACGATAAAACTTGCAAGATTTGTATTCATATTTCCTTCTTTCGAATAAAACTCAGCCAGCAATGCCAACTGAGTTTTTCTGTTTAATTTTAGACTTCCAAGAGTTCTTTTTCTTTGTTGGCAGTCATGTCGTCGATGTGTTTGACAGCATCGTCTGTTACTTTTTGAATATCTTTTTCAAGAGTCTTCAGTTCGTCTTCAGTGATTTCTTTTGCTTTTTCTTGTTTTTTAGCTTCATCCATAGCATCACGACGGATATTGCGGACAGCCACTTTAGCATTTTCACCGACCTTCTTCACTTCTTTGGCAAGGTCACGACGAGTTTCTTCTGTAAGAGCTGGGATAACCAAGCGGATCACAGAACCGTCATTAGCTGGTGTAATACCAAGATCAGAAGCGTTCAAGGCACGTTCGATGTCTTTCAATGAAGACTTGTCAAATGGTGTTACCAACAAGACACGCGCTTCTGGAATAGTAATTGAAGCGATTTGGTTAAGAGGAGTTTCAACTCCATAGTATTCTACGTGGATACGGTCTAGCAAGCTTGCGTTGGCACGACCGGCACGGATACCTCCAAATTCACGAGCAAGTGATTGGTGAGACTGGGTCATTCTCTCTTTAGCTTTTTCTACAATTGCGTTAGCCATAATTTTCTTATTCCTTTTCTTCGATATTGTTTGAAACTGTTGTTCCGATATTTTCACCAAATACGACACGTTTGATGTTGCCTGGTTGGTTCATGTTAAAGACAACCAAGTCAATGTCGTTGTCCATAGAGAGGGTTGAAGCTGTTGAATCCATGATACGAAGACCTTTGTTGATAACGTCACGGTGGGTCAATTCTTCAAATTTAACAGCTGTCTTGTCTTTCTTAGGATCGGCATTGTAAACACCATCTACGCCATTTTTAGCCATAAGAATGGCATCCGCTTCGATTTCAGCTGCACGAAGGGCTGCTGTTGTATCTGTTGAGAAGTAAGGTGAACCAATTCCAGCACCAAAGATAACAATACGGCCTTTTTCAAGGTGACGAAGGGCACGTCCACGTACATAAGGTTCTGCCACTTGTTGCATGGCAATGGCTGTTTGTACACGCGTATCGACACCAACTTGTTGCAATGAATCTGCCATCACAAGAGCATTCATCACGGTCCCAAGCATTCCAGTGTAATCGGCCTGAACGCGGTCCATTCCTGCTTCTGCAGCAGGTTCTCCGCGCCAGAGATTTCCTCCACCAATAACAAGGGCAATTTCGATACCTAAGCTATGAACTTCTTGAATCTCTTTTGCAATTTTTTGAACTGTTTGGATATCAATCCCTACGCCACGTTCACCTGCAAGAGCCTCACCTGATAACTTGATTAAAATACGTTTATACTTGGGGTTAGCCATTTTTACTCTCCTTTTTTTATCCTACCTATTTTATCACAATTTCTTAGATTTTTATAGTACCATGAGCAATTCTTTCAAAAAAATTAGACCGTTAAAAATTCCTCTAAGTCAGAAAGAGCGCGCTCTGCAATTTTTTCATAACGAGCCTTCTTATCACGGATACGCTCGCCTTCTAACTCCTTGATGATCCCGAAATTGACGTTCATTGGTTGGAAATGTTTGCTGTCAGCATGGGTGATGTAATGAGCCAGACTGCCAATCGCTGTTGTCTCTGGGAAGATAGCCTCACTTTCACCCTTGAAGAGTCGAGCCGCGTTAATACCTGCAAGCAAGCCTGAAGCTGCTGACTCAACATAGCCTTCCACACCCGTCATTTGACCAGCAAAGAAGAGGTTGGGCTGTTTCTTAGAACGGTAAGTCTGCTCAAGAAGATTAGGTGAATCCATGTAAGAATTGCGGTGCATGACTCCATAACGGACAAACTCAGCATTTTCAAGACCTGGAATCATTTGGAAGACACGCTTTTGTTCTCCCCATTTGAGGTGGGTTTGGAAACCAACGATATTGTAGAGGCTACCAGCCGCATTGTCCTGACGAAGTTGGACAACAGCGTACGGTGTTTTGAATTCGCCATCACGAGGCCCCGTATAGTCGTCTGGGTACTCCAGACCAACTGGTTTCATCGGTCCATAGAGCATGGTTTTAATGCCACGCTTGGCCATGACTTCGATAGGCATACATCCTTCAAAGTACTTTTCTTTTTCAAAAGAATTCAGCGGAGCTTCCTCCGCATTGACCAAGGCTTCATGGAAATCCATAAATTCTTGTTTAGTCATTGGCGCATTGAGGTAGGCCGCCTCTCCCTTATCATAACGAGACTTGAGATAAACCTTGCTCATATCGATGGTGTTGACGTCGATAATAGGCGCCGCCGCGTCGTAGAAATAGAAACCATCGCCGTCATTAAGGGCATGAATCTTTTCAGCTAGGGCATCGCTGGTTAAAGGACCAGTAGCGACAACTGTAATAACATCAGTTGGCAATTCTGTAATTTCATCACGAATCACTTCAATCAAGGGATGATTGGCCACTTTTTTGGTCACCATCTGGGAGAAACCATCTCGATCCACCGCAAGGGCACCGCCTGCAGGAACACGTGTAGCTTCTGCTGATTCCAAGATAACAGAACCCAAACGACGCATTTCTTCCTTGAGAAGCCCAACAGCATTTGTCAGAGCATCTCCACGCAAGGAATTGGAACAAACCAACTCTGCAAAATTGTCTGTTTTGTGCTGGGGCGTTGACTTGATGCCTCGCATTTCATAGAGTTTAACTGGAATACCACGCTCTGCGATTTGGTAGGCTGCTTCAGAACCAGCCAATCCCGCTCCGATAACATTGATATAAGATTGAGACACGACACTAATACCTCTTTGGGAGTGTGAAGACAAGATTCACATTGAAAAAGCAAACTGAACTTACGAGATTTCGAGTTTCTAGGCTCAGACTGAAAAAGTCGACAGGACTTTTTCACTCCCACAAATCTTTCTAATTTTTTCTTTTACTAGTATAACAAAAAAAGGGAAGAAGGCAAACTTCCCTATTTATACTCAATGAAAATCAAAGAGCAAACTAGGAAACTAGCCGCAGGCTGTACTTGAGTACGGCAAGGCGACGTTAACGCGGTTTGGATTTGATTTTCGAAGAGTATTAGTCATTTTCTTCCCAGTCGTGGTAAGCAGCGTAGAGCTGGCTTTTGTTCCACTGGTAGAGTTTCGCAACTTCTTTAATAGCTTGGTTTTTCTTCATGCCTTGCTGAATGCGGGCTTGGATTTCTAAGAACAAGTCCTCCTCGTCCTTTTCTTCCACATCTTGACTGGCACCTTCAACGATGAGAAGGCATTCGCCCTTGAGTGGCGTTTCAGCGATGCTTTCCAGCAATTCAGAAATCTTTCCTCGTTGGTATTCTTCATAGATTTTGGTCAATTCTCTAACCAAGACTATCAAGCGGTCACCGTAAACTGCTAGCATATTTTCTAGCGTATCTGCCACACGATGGGGCGATTCATAGAAAATCTGAGTTTCAGGATAATCTTTTTTCAAGTCGAAAAATTGTTTTTGCTGGCCTGATTTTCTCGGTAAGAAACCGTAAAAGATATGTGGCTGTGGTGCTAGGCCACTGGCAATTAAGGCAGAAATCCCTGCAGAAGCACCTGGAACTGTCACTACTGCAATATCTTCCTCAATAGCTGCCTTGACCAAATCATGACCAGGATCCGAGATACTAGGCAGACCCGCATCGGATACCTGAGCAATACTTTGCCCTGCTTTCAAGAAACCAATCAAATCAGGAATTTTTTCCTTGGCATTGTGCTCGTGAAAACTGATCTGCTTGGTGGAAATGTCAAAATGCTTGAGCAAAAGTCCTGTATTGCGCGTGTCCTCAGCTGCAATCCAGTCCACTTCTTTCAAGGTCTGAATGGCACGAAAGGTCATATCGTCTAGATTTCCAATCGGCGTTGCCACTAGGTAAAGCTTGCCATAGGGAGATTGTCCCTTAAAACTTTTTTGAATCTGCATGCTTACTCCCTATATAACAACTCATCACAGAACATACATTCCTCGTCCTGCTCTCGGCGCTGTCCATAAAAATCATTACATACGTGAAACCCGTCTTTATAGATTCGGCGGACACTTTCACGAACATGCTTGGCCTTAACGGGTGTATCTGCTTCCACCTCGCCTAAGCGTTCGCGCAACTTACTATTTTCCAAGCGAAGAGCTGTATTTTCCTCTACTAGGCTCTTGAGATTTTTCTTGATGGCTTCCACATCGGCCAAGGTCATTAGTAACTGTTGGGAAAAATCGTCTAGTGCATCAAATAATTCTTTTTTGTCCATAAACCAGCCCTTTCCTTTCTTTATTCTTCATTGAGTTTATATTTCCTTCAAAACCAGGTATTCCATGGCATTTTGAAAGCTGACATTGGCTTGCCACATTTTTCTAGCTTCTAGCAAATCTTGCAGAACCACTCTTATTCTTGCTTGGAGAAGATCCTGTCCACAGAGCACTTCGAGAATTCGCAAGACCTGATCTTGTTTTTCCTTGTCATCTGCCACACTGGCTAATTTAGCAACCTGAAGATAACTCTCTTTTTTCTTGGCTAATAACCATGTCAGTAAGCGTTCACTCTCATCTACCAAGGTCCAAAAACTTGCCTGATTTGCCAATTTCTCGGCTTCAGCTCGCGATTGACTAAACTGGGCTAAGAAGGTCGCTTTTTTCTTGACCAGACCTGCTTGCTCTAATTGATGAATGAGTTTTTCTTCTTGTTTCTTAAAGTGGAAAATTTGGGTCCGACTTCTGATAGTTGGTAAAATCTTTTCCTCATCTCTGGTCAAGAAGAAAATGTAAACTTCACTCTGGGGTTCTTCGATGACCTTGAGCAGAGAATTGGCTGCGTTGGGATGCATTTTCTCCGCCTGCTCGATAATAAAAACCTGTTGTTGACTTTCAATCCCTGCTTGAGAAAACTGTCCCACCAATTCCCGAATGCGTTCTGTCTTGATGACCTGATTGACTGGCTTGATTAAAGTAACATCGGGAAATTCTTCCTGTTCAATCAGCTTGCAGTTTCGGCAATTCTCACATGGTAAAACGCCTACTTTATCCGTACAAAAAAGACTCTTAGCCAAAAACTGCGCCATTTCCAAGCTTCCAAAGAAACCTGAAAAGAGATAGGCATGATTGAGCTGGTTTTGTTCTAGGATACGGACAAAGCGGTCAAACTGGTCTGGCTGCCAAGCTTTTAGTTGTTCTTGTTTCATTTAGCCAAGCCCATTCTGTCAAATAAGACAGCCTTGGTTGTTTCCACAACTTGCTCCAAAGGAAGACTCGCATCAATCTTGACCATGCGATTTCCTTCTTTGTCCAGAAGAGAAAGGTAGCCTTTACGAACTTTTTTGTGCAAGTCTAAGCCTTCCATGTCCAAACGATTGACCTCGCGGTCACTATTAGCAGCAATGCGAGCCAGCCCTTCTTCCACCTCAATGTCAAAATAAAGTGTCAAATCGGGTTTGAGGCCATCTGTCGCAAAGTGATTGAGCCAATCAATGGCATCAATATCCAAGCCACGACCAAATCCTTGATAAGCAACGGAACTATCAATGAAGCGGTCCATAATGACCAACTTGCCAGCTTCAAGTGCAGGCAGAACTTTTTCCACCAAATGCTGTCTGCGACTGGCGATATAGAGAAGGAGTTCCGTTTTAGGATCCATCTGAGTATGACTTGGATCCAAAATCACTTGACGAATCTTCTCCCCAATCAAGACTCCACCTGGCTCACGGGTCGTCAACACTTCTACTCCTTTTTCCTCTAAAATTGGTAGCAGAGCCTCTAAAATACTGGTCTTTCCTGCTCCCTCTGGTCCCTCAAGAGAGACTAAAAATCCTTTTGACATGTCTAACTCATTTCTTTTTTACTACTTCTATTCTATCAAAAAAATAGGTTTTTGTGACAATCTTTTTTGTGTCTTCTCCATTCAATCGACCATAAAAGAGGCTGGGAGTCATCCAACCTCTTATTTACCTAATTCTTGTGTTCGTTTGTAGGCTTGCTGAACTGCATCCATGACTGTACCTCTAAAGGCATGTTCTTCCAGACTTGCTACACCCGCGATAGTCGAACCTCCTGGGCTGCAAACTTGGTCTTTCAATACTCCAGGATGTTGTTGACTTTCGAGGACCATTTGTCCAGCGCCGACTACTGTTTGGGCTGCCATTTTCAAGGCCATTTCTCGGGGCAATCCTGTCTGCACACCCGCATCTGCTAAAGACTCAATAAAAAGGTAGACAAAGGCTGGTCCACAGCCTGCAAGACCTGTCGCAGCATCGATTAAGCCATCCTCCAGCTCAATCAAGAGACCAGCCTTGGCTAAAAGCTGACAAAAGAGCTCACTGTCCTCAGCACGACAATTTGCTGACATGGCATAACTAATCACTCCTTGGCCGATAGCCACTGGAGTATTGGGCATGATGCGAATAATCCGGTGTTGACTTGGCAGAAGACTCGCTAGTTTTTCCAAGGTCAATCCAGCCGCCATGGAAATCAAAAGAAGACTTTCTCTCTTTTCAAGGATGGTCTGATATTGAGCAAGCAGTTCAGAAAACTGAGCAGGCTTAACTCCTAGAAAAATCACATCTGCTTCTGCAAAAATTTCCTCATTGCTGGAAGCCTGACCGCCGAAATTAGTGATGAAAGCATCTACTTTTGCTTGACTACGATTGGCAAGGAGAATCTGTTCACCCGTCTTGGCCTGCAAGACAGCCTTGGCCAAGCTAGAACCCATATTCCCCAAACCGATAAATCCAATCTTCATCTCTTACTCCCTTATCTGTCCGTCACCAGTAACCACATACTTGTAGCTAGTCAACTCTTTCAAGCCCATTGGACCACGCGCATGCAGTTTCTGAGTAGAAATCCCCATCTCACATCCAAGACCAAATTGCCCACCATCAGTGAAACGAGTCGAAGCATTGACATAAACCGCTGCTGAATCCACTTGATCTGTAAAGTAGGCTGCAGCTTCAGCATTTTCTGTCACAATGGCATCCGAATGATGGGTACTGTGGGCTTCAATATGCGCAACTGCTTCTTCTAAACTGCTCACGACCTTAACAGCTAGGACATAGTCTAAAAACTCGGTGTCAAAATCCTGAGCCTCAGCTGCTCGACCTGAAAGAAACTGACTTGCTTGGCTATCTAGACGGAATTGAATTGGTTCCTGTCCAGCTTCCTTACGCTCTGCAACCAGAACTTGTTCCAAGCGAGGAAGGAAGCTTGCTGCCTTGTCTTCATGAACCAGCAAGACCTCCATAGCATTACAGACAGAAGGACGGCTGGTTTTAGCATTTTTGATGATAGACAGAGCCTTGTCTTCGTCTGCATCCTTATCAACATAGACATGGACAATACCAGTCCCTGTCTCAATAACTGGCACAATAGCATTTTCGACTACGGCATTAATCAACCCAGCGCCTCCACGAGGAATGAGAAGATCTAGATAGCCCTTGGCCTTCATCATGGCATAGCTACTTTCACGGCTAGTATCTTCCACTAGTTGAATCACGTCTGGATGAATGGTAGTCGTCTCCAAGCCCTTCTTCAAGGCTGTGACAATAGCATGAGCTGTTTGGTAGGCGCCCTTACCACTACGAAGAACGACCGCATTGCCACTCTTGAGAGCTAAAGCAGCCGCATCAGACGTCACATTTGGACGACTTTCATAGATAATCCCAATAACCCCCATGGCCACACGCTTCTTAGTAATAACCAAGCCATTTTCAAGCTGACTTGTTTCTAGGACTTCACCAATAGGATCTGGTAAAGCAACCACTTCACGAATCCCTCTTGCCATCGCTTCTATACGTCCCGCATCCAAATAAAGACGGTCTAGCATAACATTTGAGATTTCACCTTTGGCCGCTGCCATATCCAGAGCATTGGCCTCTAGAATCTCCTCAGTAGCTGCCAACAAATGATCAGCCATGGCTAGCAAGGCTTGGTTTTTCACTGCTTCACTGGCAGTATTGATTGATTTCTTAACAGCCTGTACCTGTTCGAATTGTTCTTGTGTACTTACCATCGTTTACCTCTAAAATTCTGTAAAGAGCAGCTGGATTTCAGGAGTAATGGAAATCCAGTCATCACGGTGAATCAAGACTCCCTTAGCTTTTTGAGAACGGAGCATATCTTCTAGGGCTGAGACACCAAATTGGACACGTCCCTTTCCAAGAGATTGACCTGTTTCTTTATCTGCTACTGTGACAATATCGTGGTAGGAGAAGTTTCCTTCCACTTCTACCACGCCTGATAAAAGGAGACTTTTCCCGTTTTTTGAAAGTGCCTCTGCAGCTCCACCATCTACCCAAATCGTTCCCTGACTTTGAGCATAGAAGGCCAGCCATTGTTTCTGGGTACGAAGTCCCTTCTCTTGCGCAACAAAGTAGGATCCATCCTTAGTCTCCTCCGCTGCCTCGATCAAGGCATCTGATTTCAAGGAAGAGCAAATATAGACTGGCACACCTGACTCCGTAGCAATCGTAGCAGCTTTTATTTTTGTCAGCATACCCCCAGTACCATTTGACGAACCTGCTCCACCAGCCATATCAATAATCTCACGATTGATAGTCTCGATTTTCTCAAGACGTTTAGCTGTTGGATCTGAGTTGGGATTTCCAGTATAAAGACCGTCCACATCTGTCAAGAGAACCAAAAGGTCTGCTTGAACCATTGCCGCCACCTGGGCACTCAGAGTATCATTGTCCCCCACCTTGAGCTCATCAATGACGACACCGTCATTCTCGTTGATGATGGGAATTGCCCCACGATGAAGCAATACAGACAAGGCCTGGTGGGCGTTCTTATAGCGACGTTTATCTACAAAATCATCCTGTGTCAGCAAGATTTGTGCAGAAACGATCTGGCGCATGAGGAGATTGGTTGTGTATTCCTCCAACAAAAGTCCCTGACCAACTGCAGCCGAAGCTTGTTTATCTGCAATCTTGGTCGGACGTTTTTTAAAGCCCAAAGCTCCAAACCCTGCCGCTACTGCTCCAGATGACACCAAAATCAACTCATGCCCAGCTTCATGCAGCATAGCCAATTGCTGGGTAATTGCCTTTACTTTACTTCTTGATAAACTCCCGTCTTCATTTGTCAAGGAGGAGGTCCCTACCTTAAAGACGATTCGTTTGTACTTCATATTCTCACTCCGATTCTTCATATTTATCCATTATAACATGAATGCTTTAAAATAGAAAAGACTTGAAATGAAAAAGGTTGAGACAAGGCATCTCAACTCTTTTATCTATTCTCAGTTTTACGCAATCTTTCCAGCGTTTCTTTAAAAATCTCTGGAATATCTGCTGTGAACTCCAAGGTTTCACCTGTTCTCGGATGGGTAAAACCTAGAGTCTTAGCATGGAGGAATTGTCCATGTCCTTTCAGGGTTTTACGAGGACCATAGACCTCATCACCAGCGACTGGATGGCCGATATAAGCCATATGAACACGGATTTGGTGGGTACGCCCTGTTTCGAGTTGCAACTCCACTAAACTATAATCACCAAAACGTTCCAAGACGTGAAAACGCGTCACTGCCGGCTTCCCTTTAGCAGTCACAGCCTGTTTCTTACGGTCTTTTTCACTCCGACCAATCGGTGCTTCAATCACACCACGATCATTGGGAAGATTGCCATGAACAATCGCCCAATATTTGCGGAGAGACTTTTTATCCTTGAGTTCTTGAGCGAGTGCTAAATGGGCCTCATCATTTTTCGCAATCATGAGTAGACCAGACGTATCCTTGTCAATGCGGTGAACGATACCTGGGCGAAGAACACCATTGATACCTGATAAGTCCTTGATATGGTACATGAGGGCATTGACCAAGGTTCCACTGGTATGACCGGAGCTCGGATGAACCACCATCCCCTGAGGTTTGTTAACAACGGCTACATCCTCATCTTGGTAGATGATTTCGAGTGGCAGATTCTCAGCTACATACTCTAAAACCTCCGGTTCTGGCACATGGTAGGTGACGATATCGCCCTCTTGGACAGTGTATTTAGCTTTTTTTACTTGCCCATTCACCAAGACTTGTCCAGCCTTGATTTGTTCATTCGCGAGACTACGTGACAATTCTGTCAGGTCCGACAGAGCCTTGTCTAGACGTTGCCCACCAGTTTCAATTTTTATTTCCATTTACTTCCTCTTTAAGCATTGCAATCAATAGAACAATCACACCAACTGTCAAATAGCTGTCAGCCACATTGAAAATAGCAAAGTTGATAAAGTCTAGGTGAAACATATCCACCACAAAACCTTGACTCATTCTGTCGATAAAGTTGCCCAGACCTCCCGCGATTATCAAAGTCAGTCCAAAAACCATCCACAGAGAATCTTCAATGTGCTTATGTAGATACCAAATGGCTCCTACCATGACGACCAGTGTAATGACAGCAAATAACCACTGCTGATCTTGTAGCATGGAGAAGGCTGCTCCTCTATTTTGCAGATAGGTCAAGCTAACAAGATTGGGTATCCACGAGCGCACTTCACCCAGTGGAATCTGTTGGACAACATAATTTTTGACCAACTGATCCAACCCAATCAAAAGCAGTACAATGACTGCCACTATTCCTCTTTTTTTCATGATTTCCTCTTTTGATCAAAATATTCTTGCATGACCTCAACGAAAAGATTCCCAGCTTGACTAAGCTCCACTTCCTCACGTTTGACATAGACCATGCGGTTATCTAGATTGTCCTTGAGACGAATGACTGTGATTCCATTAACACTGTCACTATCTAAAAATCCTGAACCTGTCGCATAAGCATCCGTCCGCTCCAAAATACCATTCAAAGTAGCACGGTCCGTCACATTAAACATCTGCGAGCTCGCGCTGGTGTCGACAAAGTTCTCTGAATAATAAAGGTACTCATCCTTTTCCTGAGTGAAACGAACCGTTGGCAAATCAGCTAAATCCTCCATGACCAATTCCTCTTTCTGTGCTAAAGGATGGCCTTCACGAAGATAAATGTGAGTCTGGAAAGGAATTAGTTCAATAACTTCTAAACCAAGCTTTTCAACCCGTTGCATGATGCCCTTTTTATTTTGGTTGTTGAGGTAGATAATCCCAATCTCACTATGCCCTTGGGCTACTTCGTCTAAAATTTGAACAGTAGTTGATTCAAAAATACGGAAGTTCTTATAATCAGGATAACGCTCTGAAAAGGCCGTAATGGTTGGTGGCAAGAAGTCATAGTGCTGGCTGGCAATGGAAAATTCATCCTTTTCTTCTTCAGGATTGGCATACTGATTTTGAAAAACATCAAAGCCTTTGACCAATTCTTGCGCTTTCTCATAAAATTCCATACCACGCCGGGTCAAAAACGTTCCTGAACTCGTCCGACGGAAAATCTTAAAACCCAGCTCTTTTTCCAAATCGCGCACAGAAATAGATAGACTCGGCTGACTAACATACATCTTTTCAGCAGCTTCACGGAAAGTACCACTATTGGCAATGGCCACAACATAGCGTAATTGTTGAATATTCATCTTTTACCCCCAACTTCTCTATCTGTTCATTATACCATATTTTAGAAATTTTCCACTTAGGAAAAATAATGTCGCTCACAAAATTCATCTACACTAGTAACAAAGAATTATGGGTATCAAAACAAAAAAATAGGCTCTCCGAAAACTCGGAAAGCCTGATTTTATGCTAGTTCTAGCTTCCTCGCCTTTTCATTTTAAGGCTCGGGATAAAAAGGTTCACTGGACCTTTTTATTTCGCGATTGGGTAAACAGAAACTTGTTTCTTATCGCGACCTTTACGTTCAAAGCGTACTACGCCTTCAACTTTAGCGAACAAAGTATCGTCTCCACCACGTCCAACGTTTACACCTGGATAGATGTGTGTACCACGTTGACGGTAAAGGATTGATCCACCTGTTACAGTTTGTCCGTCAGCTGCTTTAGCTCCAAGACGTTTCGCTTGTGAATCACGTCCGTTTGATGTAGAACCTCCACCTTTTTTGTGGGCGAAAAGTTGCAAGTTGTTAAGAGTCATTTTTAACATAATGTTTTCCTCCGTGTTAGTTTTCTGTGATAACTCTGGTTTGGACGAACTCAGAAGAGTTCTCCGATAAGTTTGCCATACCTAAGAAAAATGATTCGAAGAATAACTGCGTCATTTCTCTCTGGTGTGAAGGAAGATCCGCTGGTATTTCAACCTTTAGATAGCCACCTTCATCTTCGTTTAATTCTAAGATTGGTTCATAGCCTGCAAATTTCTCAATGGAATTGACAAAGTTAATGGCAAGCGTAGAAACCGATGCACACACGACATCTAAGCCGTATTCACCACTTTCGGCGTGTCCAGTAATTTCCGCACTCCTCAGCTCGCCATCTTCGGCTCTCTCAAAGACTGCTTGTATCATGTGTTCTCCTTAAAATTAAGCGTTGATCGCGTTGATGACAACTTTTGTATATGGTTGACGGTGACCTTGTTTACGGTGGCTACCTTTTTTAGGTTTGTACTTGTAAGTAACAACTTTCTTTTGTTTTCCTTGTTTTTCAACAGTTCCAACAACAGTAGCTCCAGCAACAAGTGGAGTTCCGACAACAGTGTTTTCACCACCAACAAGAACAACTTCGTTAAAAGTAACTTCTTGACCAGCTTCAACGTTCAATTTTTCAACGTAAACTGCTTGACCAACTTCAACTTTAACTTGTTTTCCGCCAGTTTTGATAATTGCGTATGTGCTCATTATGCACCTCCTATGATTTTTAGGGTTTCCCCGTATTTTTGTGAAGACTCGCCTAGCATCGTGGGACGAACCACTTCTATATCACAGAGTGAGTAACGATGTTCGTGCGGTTGCACAGGATTGTGCATAGTCAACTCTTCAAGTATAGCATATCTTCTTTTTTCTTACAAGTAAAATCAATCAAATTTAAGCTTTTTCTTTCCCTTTTTTCCTCCAAGAAGCAAAAAGCATGCTGAAGTAAAAGATACTCATCATAAGAGGGATACCTAGAATTGTCTTCTCCTGATAGTAAATCGTCAAATAAGCCGAAAAAATGACTCCAAAGACAAAACTGCTAAGCAAGCTAACAAAAATCAAGCCCTCTCGTAGGAAAGGCGTATGTTTGGTCCGAAAATAATCCCCAAAAGCTAACATGGTTCGTTTGATATTCCCTGTCATAAAAGCATTATTATAGGCAATACCTGACACTTCTCCAAAAGCAGTTGTCACCAGACCCATACAAAAGGCCAAGGGCGGTACGAGATAGATATTATCAACCGTTTGCGGCACAAAGCCTATAATTAGGGACAGGACTGCAAGAGGAATCAAGGACAAAATCGGCTTTTTAACAATTCGTAGTTTTTCCTTATACAATGTCAGAAAAAAGACACCCATCATAAAGAAAAGCAAGGTCATTACTTTAGCACTGGCATCCGATACATTTTGTTGAATGAGTCCTACAGAAAGAAAAACGACATTCCCAGTCTGTCCAGCGACAAGGGTGTTCCCTCGCACGATAAAGGTATAAGCATCGACATATCCTGCACAAAAAGTCAAAAAAAGCGCTAGTCTCTTAGACTGACGTGATATTTTTCTTATTGGTAATAATCTCATTTTCTCCCCCTTTTCATTTCATCTACTTATCTAAATATTGTACCACTTTCTCCAAGAAATGCGTAGTCCATTTGAAAATTTTTACCATCTGTTGGATAGTCCTTCTTTTCTATGTTATAATGAAAGAAGGATTTGAAGTCGGAAAAGGAGTATCTATGCTTAAATTAGGTGTCATCGGAACAGGTGCTATCAGCCACCATTTCATAGAAGCAGCCCATGCCAGCGGAGAATACCAGCTGGTCGCAGTCTATTCTAGAAAACTAGAAACTGCCACAACCTTTGCTTCTCGCTATCAAAATGTCCAACTCTTTGATCAATTAGAAGACTTCTTTAAGTCTTCCTTTGATGTGGTCTATATCGCCAGTCCAAACTCCTTGCATTTTGTTCAAGCCAAGGCTGCCCTGTCTGCTAGTAAGCACGTCATTCTTGAAAAGCCAGCTGTCACTCAGCCACAAGAATGGCTGAATTTGAGACAGACAGCTGAGAAAAATCACTGTTTTATCTTTGAAGCAGCACGAAACTACCACGAGGAAGCTTTTACTACTATCAAGAATTTTTTGGCAGACAAGCAAGTTTTGGGTGCTGATTTCAACTATGCTAAATATTCATCCAAGATGCCGAACTTGTTGGCTGGGCAGACGCCAAATGTTTTTTCAGACCGTTTTGCTGGTGGTGCCCTTATGGATTTGGGGATTTATCCTCTCTACGCTGCCGTTCGCCTCTTTGGAAAGGCTCAGGACGCGACTTATCAAGCTCAACAGCTTGACAATAGCATTGACCTAAATGGAGACGGTATCCTCTTCTACCCTAACTTTCAAGTTCATATCAAAGCTGGGAAAAACATCACTTCCAATCTTCCCTGTGAGATTTACACAGCAGATGGAACCTTGACCCTCAACACGATTGAACATGTCCGCTCAGCTATTTTTAGCGACCACCAAGGAAATCAAGTCCAGCTCCCTATCCAACAAGCTCCCCATACAATGACTGAGGAAGTTGCTGCATTTGCACACATGATCCAGCAACCAGACCAGACGCTCTACCAGACTTGGCTGGATGATGCAAGTTCTATTCATGAGCTACTCTATACCATGCGCCAGACTGCTGGCATTAGATTTGAGGCAGAAAAATGAAAACCAAACTCCCTACTGAATGGCAAGAACTAAGCGACCAACTCGGTTTCCAAGAATTTACCCCCATTCAAACTCAACTATTTGAGCCCATTCTTACTGGAGAAAACCTCCTAGGAGTGAGCCCAACAGGAACTGGTAAGACCCTCGCTTACCTCTTGCCAAGTCTTTTCAGACTGAAAAATAAAAAAGCCCAACAACTCTTGATTCTAGCACCAAATACAGAACTAGCTGGACAGATTTTTGATGTGTGTAAAACCTGGGCAGAAGCTATCGGCTTAACTTCTCAACTCTTCCTATCAGGTTCAAGTCAGAAACGCCAGATTGAACGCTTAAAAAAAGGGCCAGAAATTCTGATTGGAACTCCCGGCCGTATCTTTGAGTTGATTAAATTGAAAAAAATCAAGATGATGAATGTGGAAACCATCATTCTGGATGAATTTGACCAATTGCTTGATGATTCTCAGATTCACTTTGTCGAGAAAATCACCCACTACGCGCCTCGTGACCATCAACTCATCTACATGAGTGCGACGACCAAGTTTGATCAAGAAAAGATTGCTCCAAACACGCGCACCATTGATCTCTCTGATCAAAAGTTAGACAACATCCAACATTTCTACGTGCAGGTAGACCAACGTCACCGAGTGGACATGCTACGAAAACTAGCTCATGTAGAGGATTTCCGCGGTCTAGTCTTCTTTAACAGCTTGTCAGACCTTGGAAGTGCGGAAGAAAAACTACAGTATCGCGATGTCTTGGCCGTTTCCCTCGCTAGCGATGTCAATGTTAAATTTCGAAAAGTCATCTTAGAAAAGTTTAAGGACAAACAACTAACCCTGCTCCTTGCAACAGACCTTCTGGCTCGTGGGATTGATATCGATAGCCTAGAATGTGTCGTAAACTTTGATGTTCCTAGAGATATCGAAACCTACACTCACCGCGCTGGCCGCACAGGTCGCATGGGCAAAGAGGGCTATGTTATCACTCTCGTAACCCATCCTGAAGAACTTAAAAAACTCAAGAAATTCGCAAGTGTGCGTAAAATTGTTCTAAAAAATCAAGAACTCTATATCAAATAAGGTTGGCTCTCGCCAACCTTTTCTTATCCCCAAGTAATTTCTAATTGATAGCTGGCAAAGGGGTGCCCCTCTTGGTTTTGCAGTTGATAGGCTAGCTCAATCTTTTGCCCATCCAGTTTGTAGTGATTCGTTTGAATGATAAACTCCTGCATCCCCATTGGAGTAGCAATATAGGCTAAACTATCACCATCCTTTAGAAAACGCATGATGGTCTTCGGATTGGAAAAACGGGTCATCACCAGTTCTTGACCATGAAACTTGAGAACCACTTTCTCCTTTTCCTCATTATAAAAGAGTAAATAGCTATAATCCCCCTTTTCACGCACTTCCACGTCATAGAGTTGGTCAATGACTTCCAACTGTTCATCAAACTGAATCGTATTGCGCATCCGAATCTTCACATCAAATCCTCTTTCTTGTCTCTTGTCCTACTATTTTACCAAAAAGAGCAGGATTTTGCTATAATGGTCATATGAACGAAAAAGTATTCCGTGACCCAGTTCACAACTACATCCATGTTAATAATCAGGTCATATACGACTTGATCAATACCAAAGAATTTCAACGTCTGCGCCGTATCAAACAGCTAGGGACTTCCAGCTATACCTTCCATGGTGGCGAGCACAGTCGCTTTTCCCACTGTTTGGGTGTCTATGAGATCGCTCGACGTATCACAGAGATTTTTGAAGAAAAATATCCTGAAGAATGGGATCCTGCTGAGTCGCTCTTGACCATGACAGCTGCGCTCCTTCATGACCTTGGGCATGGTGCCTACTCCCATACTTTTGAACATCTCTTTGATACAGATCATGAGGCCATTACCCAGGAAATCATCCAAAGTCCTGAGACAGAGATTCACCAAGTCCTGCTACAAGTAGCGCCTGATTTCCCCAAAAAGGTTGCCTGTGTCATCGACCATACCTATCCTAATAAACAGGTCGTGCAACTCATTTCCAGTCAGATCGATGCAGACCGCATGGACTATCTCTTGCGCGACTCCTATTTTACAGGAGCATCTTATGGGGAATTTGACCTGACACGGATCCTCCGAGTCATTCGTCCTGTCGAAAATGGGATCGCCTTTCAGCGCAACGGCATGCATGCCATCGAAGACTATGTCCTCAGTCGTTACCAGATGTATATGCAGGTTTATTTCCACCCAGCAACTCGGGCTATGGAAGTTCTCCTACAGAATCTCCTCAAACGCGCCAAGGAACTCTATCCTGAGGATAAGGATTTCTTTGCACGCACTTCTCCTCATTTGCTACCTTTTTTTGAAAAGAAAGTTACTCTATCTGACTATCTGGCACTTGATGACGGCGTGATGAATACCTACTTCCAACTCTGGATGACCAGTCCTGACAAGATACTAGCCGACTTGTCACAACGTTTTGTCAACCGCAAGGTCTTTAAATCCATTACTTTTTCAGAAAAAGACCAAGACCAACTCGCAACCATGAGACAATTGGTTGAGGACATCGGCTTTGATCCCGACTACTACACTGCCATTCATAAGAACTTTGACCTCCCTTATGATATCTATCGTCCCGAATCTGAAAATCCACGGACTCAGATTGAGATTTTACAAAAAAATGGTGAACTGGCAGAACTCTCTAGCCTGTCCCCTATCGTCCAATCCCTTGCTGGCAGTCGCCACGGAGATAATCGTTTCTATTTCCCGAAAGAAATGTTGGACCAAAACAGTATCTTCGCAAGCATTACCCAGCAATTTTTACACTTGATTGAGAACGATCATTTTACCCCCAATAAGAACGAATAGAGGAAATATATGAGTATTAAACTAATCGCCGTCGATATCGATGGTACCCTAGTTAACAGTAAAAAGGAAATCACTCCTGAAGTCTTTTCTGCCATCCAAGATGCCAAACAAGCTGGTGTCAAAGTCGTGATTGCAACGGGCCGCCCTATCGCAGGTGTTGCCAAACTTCTGGACGACTTGCAGTTGAGAGACGAGGGTGACTATGTTGTAACCTTCAACGGTGCCCTTGTCCAAGAAACTGCTACTGGGCATGAGATTATCAGCGAATCCTTGACCTATGAGGATTATCTGGATATGGAATTCCTCAGTCGCAAGCTCGGTGTCCACATGCACGCTATTACCAAGGATGGTATCTACACTGCCAATCGCAATATCGGAAAGTACACGGTGCATGAATCAACCCTCGTCAGCATGCCTATCTTCTACCGTACTCCCGAAGAAATGGCTGGCAAGGAAATCGTCAAATGTATGTTTATCGATGAACCTGAGATTCTCGATGCTGCTATTGAAAAAATTCCAGCCGAATTTTACGAACGCTACTCCATCAACAAATCTGCTCCCTTCTACCTCGAACTCCTTAAAAAGAATGTAGATAAGGGTTCAGCTATTACCCACCTAGCTGAAAAACTCGGATTGACCAAAGATGAAACCATGGCGATCGGGGACGAAGAAAATGACCGTGCCATGCTGGAAGTCGTTGGCAACCCCGTTGTTATGGAAAATGGAAATCCAGAACTCAAAAAAATCGCCAAATACATCACCAAAACAAATGACGAATCTGGCGTTGCCCATGCCATCCGTACGTGGGTATTGTAAAAAGGCAAGAATAGACGAAAACCGCTCAGCAGAGCGGTTTTTAGTATGAACATATCACAATGAGGGTAAATCAATAAATTAAATTGCAGTTTTACAGTTACTTAAATCTTGAGAGTACAAAAACAGTTTCAGCAGCCTCCTTAGCAGCAACTAAGTTTTTCAATTCGCTTTTTTACAAGCTCAATCCATTTGCGATGTTGTTGACTCATATTTTCTCCTCACTGTTTCTCTCTCCTTTCTGCTATAATAAAAGCAGAAAGGAGGTGAGTTTATGGACACTAATCAAATTTTAATAACTTTTTTAACTTCATGCGTCCCTGCGTTTCTTGTTTATCTCGCAAATAAACATCAAACCGATTCCAAAATAAAAGAATTAAAGGCACAGTCTGAAAGCGAATTACAGAGACTTGAAAAAGAGCATGAATTGAAACTGGATTCCTTAAAACAAAGCCAGCAAGTAGATATCACTTCAAAATTTTTCACAGGTGAACTTGATATCAATAAACTTACTCAAGCAGTTAACGGAATCACAGAACTTCAAAAGGCTGTAGATAAGCTATCAAAATAATTTGATGAAAGCGGAGAACTTACTCTGCTTTTTTTTAAATTTTCAAAATCATTGAAAGACCACCAACTAATCCAGCTAGATAACCTCGTCCATAATCAGTAGTTAAGAATTTCAATAATTCGATTATTTCTTCTTCCTTTATTTCCTATCCTCCCTCTTTACAAATTTGTAAATAAGAAACAACTAAATTTTTAACTATTTTTTGTGTTATCACTTGACTTTTTACAATCTATTGTTTAGAATAAAAACATAAGAAAAAGCACTAACAAAAACTATAAAACCGTTCGCCAAAACATTTTTATAATTTATTTCTTAGTTGTTTTTTTAGTTGTAACTTACTTACAAAAACTATTGTAGACTATTGATTGTGTTTTGTCAATGATTTTACACATAAAAGTTTAAATATTTTTTGTCATGTCTTAGAAAGGCTGATAAATCAATGTTTTCTTTGTTTGAAAAAATTAAAGAACTTTGCCAAAAACGAGGGATTTCTATAAATTCTCTCGAAGAAACACTTGGATATAGCAGAAATACAATCTATAGCATGAAGAGTAAAAAACCAAATGCTGAAAGATTACAAGAAATCGCCGACTACTTCAACGTATCCACAGACTACCTGCTTGGACGCACGGATAATCCGAATATCGCTGGGGATACTGTCACTACTCCAGACGGCCGTGTGGTCGACTTGTCAAATCTTCGTGAACGTGTTGTCCTGTTCGATGGTAAGCCACTCTCTGACGAGGATGTAGACAAGATTGCACAAATCATTAAACTCTCTTTGGGGGTATCGGATATTGAAAGTAAATGAACTCTTAGACGAATACCAGATCACTCTCTATCTCTTCCCAGAAACTATGTGGTAGCGTAGAGGCTTCTATTTCCCTGATGAGCGCGTTATTTATGTCAATGGTAATTCTTAGCCAGGAAGAGCGAGAAAAGGTCACCCTGCACGAATTAGGGCACATAAACCACGACCCAGCCAATTACAAACGGCTGCTATACAAATATGAAAACGAAGCAGACCGCTTCATGATTCGACATCTCATCTCTGAAGAACTCGCACAGTATGAAGTGTCAGACTTCAACTGGCTCCAGTTTGCAAAAAGACACAAAATCTCAACAACCTGGGGAGAAGATATGATTCAGGAAGAGTTTTATAAGTTGACAAGTTAAGAATGAGGAAATAAAAATGACTGATACAGATATTAAAGATAATAATACTCGAGCTAATAAAAGTTTGACAGATGAAGACAAAGAAGCGTTAAAACACTTTGTAATGTGGGAAAGTACAATAATGCCAGAACTTCCCAAGAAACCCACTAAATATTCTTTTATAAAAGAGAAATTGATGGATAACTCTAATATTTTTCATAAAAAGCCTAGTCCTTTTAAAGAAAAAATGACATCAATTAAGATTGTACAACCTGACAGTGGCCAACTTTTAGGAACTGTAACAAATTTTGATTTATTCCCCGGTTCAACAGGTCTAGTTGCCTTCTTAGATTTCTTCAATCTAGTACCTGATAAAACTTATGTTCTATCTGTTGATGCTTATTTCCAAAACGGAACACATTACCCAGTCCATGCTACAAGGATTAATATACCTAAAAGTGAGTTTATAGATTTAAAAGATGATTACGGAAAAGCTACTGGTCATTTTGAATTCAATTTTACAATTCAATTACCAAGTGATTTTTACTTTTACTTCAATCTGTCTGATGAGGAAGGAAATCAGTTAGATGAAGCGTATAGTTACCATTCTTTTATAAAACAGGGGTAAGTTATGCCAGAATTACAAAATAATTTTAAGTCGGGTGCATCAAACATTACTTCTATTTATGCTTCAAAACCTTCATTGAAAACTGTACCCATACAAAAAAATGATATAATAGAATCAGATATAAAAATGGAGGAACAAAGAATGGCAAATGATACATATACCAAGACAGAAATCGATTTAAAGTTAGATAAAATAAACTCTGACGTCAAACACGGTTTTGAAAAAGTTGATTTAAAATCCGATCAACTCAGAACTGAAATGCGTGATGGTTTTGAAAATATGGGACTTCGAATGGAAAAAATGTTCTCTGATTTCAAACTAGAACAACAAAAAGAGAAAGAAGAAAATAAAAAATGGTTAATCGCATTAACCGTTGGATCTCTCCTTTCAATTATTGGAATTGTGGTTTCAATTATCGCTATCCTAATTCAAAAATAAAAACGCCCCACACTCGCAAAGTTTGGCGACTCTGAGCGTGTATAGAGGGAAATAAAAAAGCATCGTTAACGTGACAATGGTTAACGAAGAGTTTTATAGATTAACTGGTAGTTAAATTAATTTTAAAAAGGAGAAAATCTTATGGGAGCTACTTCTATTTCTGTTAGACAAGTTTCTGAATTTGAAATACCGAACGGGACTACAGATATTAAAAAAGCCAATGTTACCATTGGCTCAATTACAACAACTGGCCAAACATTGACCATAGAAGGAAAAGTATACACTAAATTTAAAGGAAGTTACACAAAGACAATCGACGATGAAATCTTGGTATATAACTCCGATGCTGACGAATATCAACAATACGACAATTACCAAAAAGCCTTTGAATTCGATATTTTTTATTCGCAAACTGATCAATTATTATTTTTGACCACAACAACTCCTACAGCGAAAAAATTTTTAAAAGAATTGGAAAAAATCAATTCACTAAATATTAATTATACATCGTTAAAATTTGATTTAATGGCAATTTCCAACATGATGCCACAAACAAAAGGAGTTAGTTTTAATAGTACTGATGCTGGTGTCTCAAGTAAGTCGTTTTCAGGAGACGAGGTCGATGTAAACGATGAAGCAATCGAAGCTTTGGAAAATGATGAAGCAACAAAAATAATAGGTACATTGGATATATTGGGTAAATCAAGAACTATAATGCTGACTCAGTCTGGTACTATTCTCTCTTTCACATCTTTGACAGATATCTCCGAACAAAGAGAATATCCGATGCTAGAATTTTCTATCGCAACACTAATGAAAATTGGAGTGCTATCACAACCGTGACAACGGGATATATTCTTTAATTAATTTTTCTATGTCTTGACGATTATTAGATGTTCCATAAATCTTATTTAGGGTAGTTTTGACCGATAGATCATTGTCCTTAAATTGCAAATCAAATTTCTTTACTTCTTTTTTTCCAAGATGTCGTACAGTCATTCTGTAAAATGGATTATATTTCCTATGTTTATCAGTCTTAATGGTTACATCAAACCGTTCTTTGCTACTTTCTTCCCTAGAATAAATAGAAAACAGATTATCTCTTAGTAACAAAAAAGAGTCCCACTGTTTTTTTACATCTCTATACGCTAATTGATAGTCAGCCTTGAATATCAGTCTCTGTCCATTGCTTTCTGGATGTAAACTAATACTCAACTTATTTTTTATACCTCTTGATGATTCTATATCTATATAGATATCTTCATGAGTTTTACTGAAAGTAGCTTCATTTATGGAATAGTCATTTCCCTTAAGTACGGATCGGATTTGCTTTTCTAATTGGTTAAGTGTAATAGTTTCTTTTAAAAACATAGAACTTTTTGGGGTAAAAGAAACTGTTTTTAAAAATATATAGGCTCTAAATTTGTTCCAATGAATATAAAGCCAATCGATTTCGGAATACAAAGCTGCAATAATGGGAACAATTCCGACGAAACCAGTCAGATTCATCACATTATGTGAAAGTAAAGCTTGATAAAAGTTCACCAATGTCCATATCAAAGAAATAATTATAAGAATTATTTTTATTTGTCTCATATTGTCGCTCCAAATAGTCTTTTATAGTATTGTAACATAAAAATCCTCACACTCGCCATCGCCAAACTTTGAGTGTGAGGAAATCATGTATAAGAAACAACCATTCAAAAGGTCGTTTTCTTATACCCATTTTATCAAAATAGTGAGGTAAAATCAAATGGCATCATACAGAAAAAGAGAGAGTGGTAAGTGGGAATATTGCATTTCTTATAAATCCCACGACTGAAAATACAAAAAGGCTGAGAAAGGTGGTTCCCCAACAAAAAAAGCTGCACAGATAGCTGCAGCTGAAAGAGAGAAAGAACTACTCCTTCCTTCCTATGTTTCGGGCGACATTACTCTTTTCGAATACGTTAAACAGTGGGCAACTATTCATAAGAAATCTAATATTTCTCCCGTGACCTGGCAAGTTTATCAAGTTACCAATCGCAACATTGAAAAACTATTCCTAGGGGCGAAACATAAAAACATAACCAGTTCAATCTATCAGCAAGCATTAAATACATTTGCTGAGACTCACTCCCAAGCGACAGTTGAAAGATTAAATATCCATATCAAGCAATGCGTAGCTATGGCAGTTCACGAGGAAATCATTCAAAAGGATTTCACAACCTTTGCTAAAGCAGTATCTCAAAATAAAGGTATCGAAAAAGAAACCAAGTTTCTTGAAGTTGAAGAATACAAGAAAGTTATATCCGTTTCGAAGAATAAAATGGACGTTCAATCATATGCAGTGATCTATCTTATCGCAGTTACTGGAATGCGTTTCGCTGAATGCTTAGGGCTAACATGGGACAGTATAGAATATGATAACAAGGTTCTTTCTGTAGATAAGACCTGGAATTACAAAACGAATCTTGATTTTGCAAGTACAAAAACAAGAAGCAGTATCAGAAAGATACCACTTGATGACTCAACTCTTGAATTACTAAAAAAGTACAGACAAGATCATTGGCTGGAAAATAAAGATAATCGTCTTTTTACTAACATATCAAACAATGCAGTCAATAAGACATTAAGAAGAATTGGAAGAGGCAAGTAATTCGGAAGTAAGAGAGATATTCTCAAATTTAGGGGCGAATTTGGGGCGAAACACCTCAAACACCCATTAAAATCAATAGTTTCTATGCCCCCTGCCGGAATCGAACCAGCAACTACTCCTTAGGAGGGAGTTGTTATATCCATTGAACTAAGGGAGCTAGAGAAAAACTCTGCTGAATGAGCAGAGTTTTTTAGTCGAATTAACGACGGATTTCTTTGATACGAGCTGCCTTACCTTGAAGTGCACGCAAGTAGTACAATTTCGCACGACGTACTTTACCGTAACGAACAACTTCGATCTTTTCAACACGTGGAGTGTGAATTGGGAAGATACGCTCAACACCTACACCGTTAGAGATTTTACGAACTGTGTAGTTTTCTGAGATACCAGCACCTTTACGTGCGATCACAACACCTTCAAAAATCTGGATACGTTCACGGTTACCTTCGACAACTTTCGCGTGTACACGAACAGTGTCACCAGGACGGAATGATGGGATATCTGTACGAAGTTGACCTTCAGTCAAGCTTTGGATTAATGGATTCATTTTATTCTCCTATCTTTGTCAATCTTGAGGAACCTTCCTCAGCGGATAAACTGTATTTTTGTGCGTCCATTACACACAAGATACAGTTTACCAAATTTCCACCTAAAAGTAAAGGAATTTATAGCAGAATCCCTAAAAAAATCGCTAGAAAACCGCCTATGTAAGTTAAGAGGAAATAGCTATAAAATACCTTCTTGTCACTTAATAGTCTTTGCAGCTCGTCATTCAAGGTTGAAAAGGTCGTCAACCCACCACAAAAACCTGTCGCTAGAATAGCATAGACTTCCTTGGACTCCACATGATTGTAGAGTAGGCCGATTAAAAAACAGCCTATAAGATTGGCTACGAGAGTTCCTAGGGGCAATTTAGAAGCTTGATTATAGCGGGAAAAGAAATAGCGCACCAGGGCTCCGAACCCGCAGGCAATTGCAAGATAGACGATTACCATTTTTTCCTCCCTAGAACATAAGCCAAGAGCAGACCTCCACCAATGCTCAAAAATAAGTAGATGCCTAAACTAAGATAACGCCCAGTATCGAGCAATTTAACGGCATCCAAGAGTAGACTAGAAAAGGTTGTCAGGCCACCACAAAATCCTGTCCCCAGCGCCAAAACCAAGCCTTTACTAGTTCCCTTATGGGCCAGATAGCCTTTTACCAGATAGACCAAGAAGAAAATACCCAGATAGTTGACAAGAAGGGTTCCCCAAGGAAATTCAGGACTGGCTGGTAACCAAGTGGAAATGAGATAGCGGACAAGGCCACCCAACATAGCAGCTAGAAAAATCCCTAGCGTATAAAACTGTTCTTTTTTCATTTGATGTTTTGATCCTGATAATCACGCGAACGTTTGAGAATGTCTGAAAAAGTAACAACAATGGTCTCCTGATAGCGCTTATCTTCTACTCGATTTTTGACTTTTTCAAAAATAACTTCTTCTCTCTTAGAATCTAAGATTGGCTTACCAGATGCTTTCTTATAAGCGACAACCCCTTCAACTAAATGCATTCTTTCTTCCAGGAGCTTGACGATTTGATCGTCAATTTGATCAATTTCTTGCCGAATAATATCTAAATCCATGGCATCTCCTCCTTTATTTGAATTATTGTATCAAAAAGCTTATAAATAGGCTAGTAAAATCCAAAAAAAAACTAATAAAAACTGCACCGACTCCTTCCAGTCAGCGCAGTCTGATTCTTATCCTACCTTAGCAGCCAATTCTTCTGCGAATTGTTCCAAGCGTTCGATATCTTCTTCTTCAGCAGAAAGATCAACTTTAACACACTCTGAACCTTTTTCTGCTCCTGTCGCTACAAAAACGCGATCAAAGTCATCGACAGCCTTACAGAATTCGTCGTAGAAGGTATCACCTGATCCAACAACCCCGTAGATTTTACCGTTCAAGTTGAGATCTGCTAGGTCTTCGTAGAAGTCCATCATCTCATCTGGTAATTCTCCATCACCATAAGTATAGGTCGCAACGATAGCGATGTCTGCTTCTAAGAAATCTGAAGCGTCAACAGTTGTACACTCATCCACATCGACATCCAAGCCTAATTCACGCAATTTGTCTGCAACAATATCTGCAATTTCTTCGGTATTACCGGTCATACTGGCAAATACAATTTTTGCTAATGCCATATCGTCCTCCTCAATTTATCTTTCTCCATTATATCATATCTTTTTCATTTTAAAAATAAAAATTCTTGTGCTACAATGAAATGAGAAAGAATTGAGGTTATTTATGGAAATTTGCCAGCAAATTTTAGAGAAAATCAAAGAATACGATACCATTATCATTCATCGTCATATGAAACCAGATCCAGATGCCTTGGGAAGTCAGGTAGGCTTGAAAGCTCTTCTCAAACACCATTTTCCAGAAAAGACCATCAAAGCAGTCGGTTTTAATGAACCGACTTTGACTTGGATGGCGGAAATGGATACTGTCCAAGATAGTGACTACCAAGGAGCCCTTGCTATTATTTGTGATACAGCGAATCGTCCTCGTATCGATGATAAACGCTATGAACAAGCTGATTTCACCATCAAAATCGATCATCATCCAAATGATGATATCTATGGTGACCTATCTTGGGTGGATACAAGTTCAAGCAGTGCCAGTGAGATGATTGCTCTATTTGCTCAAGAAAACCAACTAACTTTGTCTAGCGAAGCGGCACGACTTCTCTATGCAGGAATTGTCGGGGACACAGGGCGCTTTCTCTACCCGTCAACTAGTGCCCGTACCTTTAGAATAGCTGGCCAGCTCCGAGAAATTGATTTTGACTTTGCTGGATTGTCTCGTCAAATGGATACCATGAGCTTCAAGATTGCAAAACTGCAAGGATTTGTCTATGATCATTTAGAAGTTGATGAGAATGGAGCCGCACGCGTTCTGCTTACTCAAAACATCTTGGAAAAATATAAGGTTACGGATGCTGAAACAGCAGCGATTGTTGGAGCACCTGGTCGAATCGATACCGTTAAGGCTTGGGCTATCTTTGTTGAACAAGCTGATGGTCACTTCCGTGTGCGTATGCGCAGTAAAATTACCCCTATCAATGAAATTGCCAAACAACACGACGGAGGAGGACATCCATTAGCCAGTGGCGCCAATTCCTATAGTCTAGAAGAAAACGAAATTATCTACCAAAAATTAAAAAACTTGCTTAAAAACTGATAAAATACTTGCCAAACTTTTTAGAATCTGATAGACTAGTAGGGTAACAATCTATGGCTCGCAAAGAGACCATGGCAGAAAGGAAATATTGCAAAATGAAAAAAGATATCCATCCAGAATATCGCCCAGTTGTCTTCATGGACACAACTACTGGTTACAAATTCCTTAGCGGTTCAACAAAACGCTCTAACGAAACTGTTGAGTTCGAAGGCGAAACTTATCCATTGATCCGTGTGGAAATTTCATCAGACTCACACCCATTCTACACTGGACGTCAAAAGTTCACTCAAGCAGATGGACGTGTGGATCGTTTCAACAAAAAATACGGTCTCAAATAATGATAAAAAAGAACAGTTACCACTGTTCTTTTTTTGTACTTCTTTTTATGAACCAATCACTACTACTTTCCATTTGTCAACCTTCACGCTGACACTATAATTGATTTCAAACGAGTTTAAAAAATATCGAAAAGAAGCTTGATATTGAGAATGGTCAAGATGATTGAAACTACGTAACCTAGGATTGTATTCCACTTGGCATTGGTGAATTCTCCCATCAGTGACTTCTTAGAGGTCAGATAGATTAAGGGGAAGATTGAAAACGGAAGAGCGATTGACAGAAAGACCTGCGAATAGACCAATAACTGATCCAAGGTTTTTTCTTGATGTCCAAACAAGACGGCAACAATAATCACAGGGAGCAAGGCAAAAATACGTGTACCGATACGGATAAGCCACTGAGGCAATCTTAGATGTAAGAAACCTTCCATGACAATCTGTCCTGTCAAGGTACCTGTAATGGTCGAATTTTGGCCACTTGCTAAGAGAGCTAGAGCAAATAAAGTTGACAGAGTTGAACTAGCTATCGCTCCTGCTATCGTCGAATCCTGTAAGGCATTGTACATTTGGGAGAAAGCTGAAATTTCAGATGCATGACCAAAAAAGAGGGAGGCACCTAAAATGAGAAGTAAGGAATTGACAATAAAAGCTAGGGACAACTGAATATTTGAATCCCAAGTCATAAAACGCACGGCTTTCCGAACATCCTTCTTATCTTTGTGATTGATTTTCCTTGTTTGAGATAGGGATGAATGGAGATAGAGATTATGGGGCATGACTGTCGCTCCTACAATCCCTAGAGCCAAGGTCAATTGACTTTCATGACCTGGTAACGGTGTTTCAAATAAAGTTGAAGTTGGCAAATAACCACCAATAATCCCCTGGGTACTTGGATTGGATAAGGCTACAAGATAGGTAAAGATGGCTAATATGGTTAAAATAAGGGTCGTAACAATGGCTTCAATTTTTTTGAAACCAAATTTCATCAACAACAACAAAAGAAATACATCTAAAACGGTTAAGAGGATAGCGACCATAATCGGTATTTTAAATAAAAGATTTAGGGCAATCCCTGAACCTAGAACCTCGGCTAAGTCTGTCGCCATTAAAGCTAATTCTAAAATCACCCATAAACTATAACGAAGCCACTTGGGAGCATGATGAGCTGTTGCCTGTGCTAGGTCCATCTTAGTTACGATACCGAGCTTTCCAGCCATCTGTTGTAGCTGCATGGCGATGATGGATGAAATCAAAATAACGAATAAGAGACTATACTTGTAGGAGGCACCACCAACCACACTGGTAATCCAGTTTCCAGGATCCATATAACCAACTGCTACAAGAGCTTCAGGTCCTAAAAATGCTTTTAGATTTTGCCAAAAATGATTGTTATTCGGAGTTTCAATAGATTGATTGATCTCAGAAAGAGAGACTTTTTTGTAAGAAGACATCGGAATTTTACACTTTCTAATCTGTCTTAAGCTATTTTCTTAATGGAATTTTTGAAAATATAATGAAAATGGTTTCCCATTTCCAATTCTTCCTTATTATATCACATTTTAGAATGATTCTTAAGGAAGGAATGATAGTTAAAATAAGCAATTTCTGTATTGCAAAAGCCAGCATTTTCTAACGCTGGCTTTAAAACTGTGAAAATTCTTTCTCAACTAGATCGCTTCTGTGACAAAACTACGGCTTTCTAGCACCTTGAGCATGGCATTAGCTGTATCTAGGGCTGTAAAGAGTGGCACCCCGTGTTCAATAGCCGAACGGCGAATTTGCTCACCATCTTCGTCAGCAGTTCGTTTGGTTCCGACAGTATTGATGATCGCTTGAATTTTCCCTTTGCGGACAAAGCTTGGGATATCCTTCTCATCATCACCAATCTTACCAACAGGTTGGGCTTGAAGTCCATGACTGGCAAAGAAGGCTGCTGTCCCTTCTGTCGCGAGGATACCATAACCGATATTTTGGAAACGACGAGCCAAGTCCAAGGCTTCATCTTTGGCATCATCTGCGATGGTAAAGACAACATTTCCAAAGGTTGGCAAGTGTAGGTAGGAAGCTTCAAAGGCCTTATAGAGAGCTTTTTCCAAAGTAGTATCAGAACCCATAACTTCCCCTGTTGACTTCATTTCAGGACCGAGTAAGCTATCTACCTTAGCTAGTTTCGTAAAGGAGAAGACTGGTGCCTTGATATGAACGCGAGTGCTTTCTGGATAAAGTCCATCTTGGTAGCCAAGTTCTTCAAGACTTTGACCAAGAATGAGCTTAGTCGCTACCTGAGCCATAGGAATATTGGTTACCTTAGAAAGGAATGGAACCGTACGGCTGGCGCGTGGATTGACCTCAATAACGTAGACTTTTTCATCCTTGATAACAAACTGGATGTTCATCATTCCAAGACAGTTAAGGCCAATTGCTAGACGTTTAGTATAATCAGCGATGGTTTCCTGCACCTTTTGCGACAGGGTTTGTGGAGGATAAACGGCCATTGAGTCACCTGAGTGAACACCGGCACGTTCGATATGTTCCATGATGCCAGGAATGAGGACATTTTCTCCATCTGAGATGGCATCAACTTCACACTCTTGCCCAACGATGTAAGAGTCAACAAGAACTGGGTGATCTGGACTAGCCTTAACAGCTGTACGCATGTAAGAACGAAGGTCTTCCTCGTTTTCTACGATTTCCATGGCACGCCCACCCAAAACATACGAAGGACGAACGAGGACTGGGAAACCAATCTTGCGAGCTGCAAGCACTGCTTCTTCTTCATTAGTAGCCGTTTGTCCTGGCGGCTGCGGAATATCTAAATCTTTGAGTGCTTGTTCAAAGAGATCACGATCTTCGGCACGGTCTAGGTCAGCAACTTGCGTACCAAGGATAGTCACACCCGCTTTTGCCAATGGCTCGGCAAGGTTGATAGCTGTTTGACCACCAAACTGAACAATAACGCCTTTTGGTTGCTCCAAGTCGATAACATTCATGACATCTTCGAATGTCAATGGTTCAAAGTAAAGTTTGTCTGATACCGAGAAGTCTGTAGAAACGGTCTCTGGGTTTGAGTTCATGATGATAGCTTCATAACCAGCAGCCTGAATCGCCTTAACAGAGTGTACAGTTGCATAGTCAAACTCAACCCCTTGACCGATACGGATTGGACCTGAACCTAGGACTAGGACGGATTCCTTATCAGACTTGATAGACTCGTTTTCCCAGCCATAGGTTGAATAGAAATATGGTGTTTCAGAGTCAAACTCCGCCGCACAGGTATCGACCATCTTGTAAACTGGGACAATCTTGTTTTCCAAGCGAAGTTGGCGAACTTGCTCAGCTGTCGTTTCCCAGAGTTCAGCAATCTTACGGTCTGAGAAACCATTGAGTTTAGCTGTTTTCAAGACTTCTAGATCTTGTGGATGGGCACCTAATTCTTGCTCAATTTCAAAGATGTGCAAGAGTTTATCAAGATAGAAGATATCAATCTTGGTCAATTCAGCAATTTCTTCTGGTGTGTAACCACGGCGAATGGCCTCTGATACATAGAAGAGACGGTCATCTTGGGCTTTCACAACTTTTTCAATCAAGGCATCATCAGAAACGGTTGCAAGTTCTGGCATTTCATTGTGGTGAACTCCAATTTCAAGAGAGCGACATGCCTTGAGAAGTGATTCCTCGATGTTACGACCAATCGCCATGACTTCTCCAGTCGCCTTCATCTGGGTACCCAGACGACGCTCACCTTTTTCAAACTTGTCAAATGGGAAACGTGGAATCTTAGCAACGACGTAGTCGAGAGCTGGCTCAAACATGGCATAGGTTGAACCTGTAACTGGGTTGATGACCTCATCCAAGGTCAAACCGACGGCAATCTTAGCAGCTAATTTAGCAATCGGATAACCCGTCGCCTTAGAAGCAAGGGCTGACGAACGTGATACACGAGGATTTACTTCGATGACATAATACTTAAAGCTGTGTGGATCAAGAGCCAGCTGAACGTTACATCCACCTTCAATTTTGAGGGCACGAATAATACTCAAGCTCGCGTCACGTAGCATTTGGTTTTCATAGTCTGACATGGTTTGCGCAGGGGCAAATACGATGGAATCCCCTGTATGAATCCCAACTGGGTCAAAGTTTTCCATGTTACAAACAACCAGAGCATTGTCAGCTGAGTCACGCATGACTTCGTATTCGATTTCCTTGAAACCTGCAATAGAACGCTCAATCAAACATTGGGTAACAGGTGACAATTTCAAACCATTTTCAGCGATTTCGCGCAATTCTTCCTCGTTGGCACACATACCACCACCAGTACCACCTAGGGTAAAGGCTGGACGGACAATCACTGGGTAGCCAATTGTCGCTGCAAAAGCAACAGCTTCTTCCACTGTGTTGACAATTTCAGATTCTGGAATTGGTTGGTTTAGCTCTTCCATTAATTGTTTAAAGAGGTCACGGTCCTCAGCTTGGTCGATGGCAGACAATTTAGTACCCAGAAGTTCGACACCAAGCTCATCTAAGATACCATTTTTAGACAATTCCATAGCCATATTGAGCCCTGTCTGACCTCCAAGAGTTGGAAGCAAGGCATCTGGACGTTCCTTACGGAGAATACGTGTCACAAACTCCAGTGTAATCGGTTCGATGTAAACCTTGTCCGCAATCTCCTTATCCGTCATGATGGTTGCAGGGTTTGAGTTCACCAAGACAACCTCATAACCTTCCTCTTTCAAAGACAAGCAGGCCTGGGTCCCAGCGTAGTCAAACTCAGCAGCCTGACCAATAATAATCGGACCAGAACCAATCACCATAATTTTTTGAATATCAGTACGTTTAGGCATAGTTTATGATACAAAGCCCGTCAAGAACAAAGTGAAAATAGGAAACTCGGTGCAGATGCCTTCAGCATCAAGACGATGTTTATCTTTTTCACACAGTTCTTAGGGCGTGTTCGCTTCCGCGAACAATGTATCTTCTCCTTTCTATTCGGCAACTCTCAGGTTGTCATTAAATAAATTCTCCGACGATTTTTTAGAGAAACGATATTTTTCGATAAAAAATCTAGTGCAGGGAGTTTTTAGTTCGCCTAATAGCGACTAAAAGAAACGACCTGCCTTTCTATTCGTCGCCTCACAGAGCGACATTAAATAAATTCTCCGATGATTTTTCAATAATAAATCGAGTGTAAAAATTTTCAGCATCTCATTGCTCAACTAAAAGAAAGGACTTGCCTTTTTATTCGACAAGCCTCTGACAGAGTTTCCTATATCAGCGATTAGCAGATTTAAACGACTCCATCATTTCGATAAATTCATCAAAGAGATAGCTTGCATCGTGCGGTCCTGGAGCTGCATCTGGGTGGAATTGCACAGAGAAACCTGGTTGGTATCTGTGACGCACACCCTCAACTGACTTGTCATTGATTTCTTCATGGGTAATAATCAAATGCTCTGGCAAATCCTCACGGCTAACCGCATAACCATGGTTCTGGCTAGTAAAGTCTACTCGGCCTGTTGCAATTTCACGCACCGCGTGGTTAAATCCACGGTGACCAAACTTCATCTTGTAGGTCTTAGCACCATTTGCCATAGCAAAAAGTTGATGTCCCATACAGATACCAAAGATCGGAATTTTCCCTTGCACACCACGAATCATATCGAGTGCCTGGGGAACATCTTCTGGATTTCCTGGACCGTTTGACAACATGACCCCGTCAGGATGGAGATGGAGAATCTCTTCTGCTGTTGTTGTGTATGGAACAACGGTCACGTTACAGTTACGCTTAGATAGTTCGCGTAAGATGGAGTGTTTGAGACCAAAGTCTACCAATACGACACTCAATCCAACTCCAGGAGCAGGATAAGCTGTCTTAGTAGAGACTTGCTTGATATTATCTGTCGGTAGAACTGTCGCTTGGAGCTGGTCTATGATATGGTCCATCGTATCACCAACATGCGTAAGGGTTGCACGCATGGTACCATGCTTACGGATAATTTTTGTCAAAGCCCGGGTATCAATTCCTGAGATACCAGGAATTTTCTTGGCTTTCAAGAATTCGTCCAAGGTCATTTGATTGCGCCAGTTGCTGGCTCTACGCGCTTCTTCAAAAACTACTACTCCCTTGCAGGTAGGAGTGATTGACTCGTAGTCGTCACGGTTAATTCCATAATTTCCCACCAAAGGGTAGGTAAAGGTTAAGATTTGTCCATTGTAAGACTGGTCAGTAATGGATTCTTGGTAACCAGTCATCCCTGTGTTAAAGACGATTTCCCCTGTTACATCAATATCTGCTCCGAAGGCCTTGCCTTCAAATACTGTACCATCTTCTAATACTAGAAGTCGTTTTTTCATCTACTCACCTCTCGTTGATGCTCTCAGACATCTTTTAACGCTTTGTGCCTTATTTTGCTTTTCTATAGGCCAGCACAGATTCTAAAATTGCCATTCTGACAAAGACACCGTTGGTCATTTGCTGAACAATACGTGATTTCGGTGCTTCTACCAAGTGATCAGCGATTTCCACATCACGATTGACTGGAGCTGGGTGCATAAGGATTGCTTTTTCTTTCAAGCGGTCATAGCGTTCTTGTGTCAATCCATGCTGGTTATGATAGTCTTCTTTTGAAAATCCTGTCACAATTTCATGACGTTCATGCTGAACACGAAGAAACATCATAACATCTACTTGATCAATCACCTCATCAATTGATACAAAGCGACCGTAATGTTCAAACTCCTCACTTCTCCATTCCTCAGGACCTGCAAAGTAAAGCTCCGCTCCCAAGCGTTTAAGGATTTGCATATTAGACTTAGCTACCCGTGAGTGGTTGAGGTCGCCAGCGATAGCCACCTTAAGACCTTCAAAATGTCCAAATTCTTCATAAATTGTCATCAAATCAAGCAAACTTTGGCTAGGGTGTTGCCCTGAACCGTCCCCACCATTGATAATCGAAGTTGTGATGGTCGGGCTAGCAATCAATTCTCTGTAGTAGTCCACCTCTGGGTGACGAATGACACAGGCATCCACTCCTAGTGCAGAAAGCGTCAAGATCGTGTCATAGAGTGTTTCACCCTTATTCACTGAACTGGTCTTCACATCGAAATCCAAAAGATCAAGTCCAAGTTTCAGTTCTGCTACCTCAAAGGATTTGTGGGTACGAGTTGAACTTTCAAAGAAAAGGTTGGAAACGATATGCTGTTCCTCATAAGAAGCACTCGCTCCGTTTTTAAATTCGATTCCTCGTTTGATCAATTTCATTACTTGTTCTACAGTAAGGTCTTCCATTGAAACTACATGTTGCAAAGCTTGTTGATTTTCTGACATTTTTTTACTCCTTTTAGTGTTTTAGGCTTGTTCTGTGATTAGTACTCTGTCTTGTCCATCTAGTTCTGTCATCTCTACGATGATTTCTTCAGAACGACTGGTTGGGATATTTTTCCCAACATAGTCTGGACGGATTGGAAGTTCTCTGTGGCCACGATCAACCAAGACTGCCAAACTCACGCGAGCAGGACGACCGTGGCTGACGATGTTGTCAATAGCTGCACGAATAGTACGACCTGTATAGAGCACATCATCCACCAAAATGACTTCTCGATCTGTCACATCAACAGAGATTACAGAGGTATCTTCCCCACTTTTGACATCATCACGGAAAGGTTTGGTATCCAATTCTACTACGGGAACAGAGACATTTTCTAACTGCTCCAAACGTTCTTGGATACGACGAGCGATAAAAACACCTCGCGTTTTAATACCAGCCAAAACGATTTTATTCAAATCTTTGTTTCGCTCAATAATCTCGTAGGTAATCCGAGTAATCGCTCGTTTGACGGTCAATTCGTCTACAACTTCTTTTGTCCTCATGACAAACCTCCAAAAAGAAAAGTCTCCTTAACAAGGAGACTTCAGAATGTATAGCCAAGCCAGCCCTACTGTAAAGAGTATAGACTTCTGCTATCTATTGATCCGACTCCTTGCCTGCCTCACGGGACAGGTTTAAAGGAATATTTTATTGTTATTACTATATCACAAAGAATGGATCAATGCAAGAAAAAAACATAAATTTTTATCTTATAACGAACTAAAATCATATAATTGGGGATAGTGATCGCATTCTGGGTTCTTTGGATGACAGATAGCCCGTCCAAAGTAAATCATGGCTTGATGGGCTGCCAACCATTTCTCTGGTGGCAGAATATCCATGACACGTTTTTCTACTTCAAGGGGTGTGGCCGATTTTTTAACAATATCATGGTGCTTGCAGATACGCTCAACATGAGTATCCACTGCAAAGGCTGGAATTCCAAAGCCCACACTCATGACTACGTTGGCTGTTTTGCGGCCAACACCTGCTAGACTTTCTAATTCCTCACGAGTCTGAGGCACTTGACCGTCAAAATCATCTAGTAGCTGTTGGGCACATTTTTTTAGAAACTTGGCCTTATTGCGATAAAGTCCTAGGCGAGAAATGTGCGAAGCAATTTCACTTTCAGTCGCGACAGACATGGCTTGAGGCGTTGGAAAAGCTGCAAAGAGACCTGGTGTAGCCTTGTTGACAGCAGCATCTGTCGTCTGAGCTGACAACATGACCGCAATCAGGAGTTCAAAATGATTAGTAAAATCAAGGCTGGGTTTGGCGTCTGGGAAGAGGGCAATGATTTCTTCTAGCACCTTTCGCGCTCGTTTTTTTGACAAAACCATTATTCGTCTCCGTCAAATAGTCCTTGCAAGCCAGCAAATGGACTGTTTTCTTCTTTCTTGACTGCTTGTTGGGCTTGGTATTCTTCCTCTGTCATGATTTGCCAGTCATTTCCAGACACAAAACCTTGACCAGCTTCTTCTTCTGCTGTTAAGACCTTGATAGGAATATTTAGCAAGATATTATCGGAAACGCTCTCAGCAAGGTCGATTTCCCCATTTTCGATAGGCAAGACCAAGTCATCGTCTAAAACTTCTTGATCCAGTTGGTTGGTTGCTCCTTCCATGAAGACCTCTGTCACTGGATAAGACTCCTCCAACTCAACTGGCTCCATACTGCGGCTGGAAGCAAGGACAATGGTATAAGATAGCTGATAGTCTAAGAAATACATACGGTCTTCGTACTGGATCTTTCCCACTGCTAGGATATCTTTAACATCTAAAATTTCTTGATTACGTTTACGCAAGTCTGCGACAAGGTCCAAAGTTTGTTCAAAGTGTAGGCCTTCAGGCTGTTTACGAATTTCTTGAATGTTTAACTTCATATTTCCTCCATAAAGATGTACTCACTTGATTATACCATGAAAAAGCTATAAGTCAGCCTCCCAAACTTTGATATGAAAATCTTATTTTTAACATATTTACTATGATAAACTTTCCTATTAGTGCTATACTATAGGCAAGAATACATCAGAGCAAGGAGGATGCTCATATGGAAGACAAAGCACTGATTAACGAAGCTTACCAACTCCTTTCCGAGTTAAATAAAAGTTTCCAAAGTTGCAAACAAGGTACAGCCGATGATTTTCGTCTACAAGAACTGCTAAACAGCACTCTCAAGGAACTTAAAAAAGCGGAAAAGCTTGACAACAGTATCTTAATCGACCTTGAGAAATTTTACCAACGTACCAGTCTTCTGATTGGACTTGGTAGCCTAAAACTGAACGATCAAGCACGCACCGCTTGGCGCAACTATGACAAGTTCCATTATGAGCATGTCAAACACGTCTTAACTCTCTATGGACCTGTTTTCGGTTTTTAGAGTTTGAAATTACTTGTTTTCTATTGACAAAATTTCCTGAAAGGTATAGGATAGAGGTACTAATACTCGGAGGTAAGGGAGACATGAACAACTAAGTCTATCAAATAAAGAAACTTTATTTAGTAGATCGTGTTTTTGTCTCTTTTTGTGTGCTCTTTTTGTACTAGATCATCTGGTGCTTTATCCACTTTGAAAATCAAAAAACTAGAAAGCTAACCATCTGCTCCTCTTGGGTTGGATTAGGCAAGTCTAAGCTAGTTTGACGAGCTTTTCAACGAGGATAATGGAGTTTTTGACAGTGACTTTGGGCTCTACTAGGTAAAGTAGAGCTTTTTGTTATGCACTATGGACATTCTAGAAAGGGCAAGAATATGATAAAAATCAATCATCTGACCATCACACAAAACAAAGATCTACGAGAGCTTGTTTCTGACCTAACCATGACTATCCAAGACGGGGAAAAGGTTGCTATTATTGGCGAAGAGGGAAATGGCAAATCAACCTTGCTACGAGCTTTAATGGGGGAAGCATTACCTGATTTCACTATCAAGGGAGACATCCAGTCTGACCTTCAGTCACTGGCCTACATTCCTCAAAAGTTACCTGAGGAGCTAAAAAATAGAACTCTACACGATTACTTCTTTTTAGAGTCTACTGATTTAGACTACAGTATCCTCTATCGTTTGGCTGAGGAGTTGCATTTTAATAGTGATCGCTTCGCTAGTGACCAAAAGATTGGGAGTCTATCAGGGGGCGAAGCTTTGAAAGTTCAACTCATCCATGAGTTAGCCAAACCATTTGAGATTCTTTTTTTAGATGAACCTTCAAATGACCTAGACCTTGAGACGGTTGATTGGCTAAAAGGTCAGATTCAAAAGATTAGGCAAACTGTTATTTTCATTTCCCATGATGAAGACTTTCTCTCTCAAACGGCAGATACTATTGTCCACTTGCGACTGGTCAAGCATCGGAAAGAAGCGGAAACGCTTGTAGAGCATTTAGACTATGATCGCTACAGTGACCAGAGAAAGGCTAGTTTTGCTAGACAAAGCCAGCAAGCTGCTAACGACCAAAGAGCCTATGACAAAACCATGGAAAAGCATCGCCGCGTCAAGCAAAATGTAGAAACTGCCTTACGTAACACTAAAAATGATGTTGCCGGTCGCCTATTGGCAAAAAAGATGAAAAATGTTCTCTCTCAAGAAAAACGCTACGAAAAGGCAGCTCAGTCCATGACCCAAAAGCCGCTTGAAGAAGAACAAATCCAACTTTTCTTCTCAGATATACAACCATTACCAGCTTCTAAAGTCTTAATCCGACTGGAAAAGGAAAATTTGTCCATTGGCGACCGAGTTTTGGCTAAAAAACTACAACTAACTATCCGTGGCCAAGATAAAATCGGTATCATCGGGCCTAATGGTATTGGGAAATCGACTCTGCTTGCCAAGTTGCAACAACTGCTCAGCACCAAAAGAGAAATTTCGCTTGGTTTTATGCCACAAGATTACCATAAAAAACTGCAATTGGATTTATCTCCAGTAGACTACCTCAGCCAAACTGGACAAAAAGAGGAACTACAGAAAATCCAATCCCACTTAGCCAGTCTCAATTTCAGCTATCCAGAAATGCACCACCAAATTCGCTCCTTATCTGGCGGGCAACAAGGTAAACTGCTTCTTTTGGATTTAGTGCTGCGCAAACCAAACTTTCTCCTTCTGGATGAGCCCACACGAAACTTTTCTCCCACTTCTCAACCCGAAATAAGAAAACTCTTTGCCTCTTATCCCGGCGGTCTGATCACTGTTTCGCATGACAGACGCTTCTTAAAAGAGATCTGTACGAGTATCTATCGTTTAACAGAAGAAGGTTTGGAAGTCGTTGATTTACAAGATTTATAAATGTTGAACATAGCAAAAATCCAGAGACGACCTCTGGATTTTTTTACATGTGTTTCAAGCGTTCGATTCGCTCTGAGATAGGTGGATGGGTGTAAAATAGTTTTTGGAGTCCGCCACCTTTCTTAGGGTCATTGATATAAAGAGCGCTGCTGGCATCATCGACATGGTGATGCATCGGCTCGCTATTGTCCAACTTACGCAAGGCATTGATCATCCCTTGAGGATTGCGAGTCAGCTCCACACTGGATGCGTCCGCCAAAAATTCCCTCTGACGTGAAATGGCTAGTTGTACCAAGGTTGCAGCGAGAGGTGCCAGAACAATGGCTAAGAGAGAGATGACAAGCATGATAATCTCTAAACCATTTCCATCACGATCGTCGTCACTTCGTCTGCGACCTGCACCTCCCCACCACATCATACGACCTGCCATACTAGACAGAAGGGTAATGGCACTGGCAAGGGCAACAGCAATGGTCGAAATGCGGATATCGTAGTTTCGGATATGGCTGACCTCATGACCCATAACAGCTTCTAGCTCCTCACGATTCATGATAGCCAGAAGACCCGAAGTGGCTGCGACTGCTGCATTCTGCGGATTCGAACCTGTTGCAAAGGCATTTAAAGAAGAATCCTCAATGATGAAAACACGTGGCATGGGAATCTGAGCGACCATAGCCATATCCTCCACTACATGGTAGAGGTCTGGTGCTGTTTGTTCATCAACCTCACGCGCCCCATTCATAGACATGACAATCTCTGTTGATTGAAAGATCATGGTCAGAGCGTAGATAAGGCCGATAATTAAGGCAATAATCATGCCGCCAAGACCTGAGCGCATGAAGAGATAGCCAACCGCATAACCAATCAAGGCCAAGAGTAGGAAGAAAATCAGCAACAAAATCCAGGTTCTTCGCTTATTGCTTGCAATTTGATCAAACAACATCTTAGTCACCTAAACCGCTAAAATCGACTTTCGGAACTGCCTTTTCCTCTTCAGGTGTTTGAAGGAAGTCTGCAGCTTTAAAGCCAAATAGTCCCGCTATGATGTTACTTGGGAAGCTTTCAAGTTTTACATTGTAGTTGCTGACAACACTGTTGTAGAGTTGGCGAGAGTAAGAAATTTTATTTTCTGTATTGGTCAACTCTTCTTGCAATTTGATAAAGTTAGCACTAGCCTTCAAGTCTGGGTAATTCTCTGCTACTGCAAAGATACCAGAAATCTGGCGGGTAAGGGCATCACTGGCCTTCATAGCTTCAGCTGGTGAAGTTGCTGTAGCTACTTGTCTACGAAGTTCTGTCACTTTTTCCAAGGTAGAACCTTCATATTTCGCATAGCCTTTGACTGTTTCAATCAAGTTTGGGAGGAGATCATTACGACGCTTCAACTGAACATCGATCTGGCTCCAAGCCTCCTTGGTTTGCATACGATTTCTAACCAAACCGTTATAGCTAACAATCACAAAAATAACAATCAGAGCCAAAACTCCAAGAATAATCCAAGTCATAATCTTATTCCTTTCTGCTTTTAGATTAATACCAGTATATCAAAATTTTAATGATTGTGGTAAAATAAGATGATACTAGAGAAGGAAACTACTATGAAACCAGAAACATTTTACAGCCTACTAGCTGAGCAAAATCTTCCACTTTCGGACCAGCAAAAAAAACAATTTGAACGTTATTTTGAACTCTTGGTCGAGTGGAATGAAAAGATTAATTTGACCGCTATTACAGACAAGGAAGAAGTTTATCTCAAACATTTTTATGATTCGATTGCACCCATTCTACAAGGCTTGATTCCCAATGAAAATATCAAACTGCTTGATATCGGAGCTGGGGCAGGATTTCCTAGTCTGCCGATGAAAATTCTCTATCCTCAGCTAGATGTGACCATCATTGATTCTCTAAATAAGCGCATCAACTTCCTTCAGCTTTTGGCTCAGGAGCTGGATTTGGACGGTGTACATTTTTACCATGGCCGTGCCGAAGATTTCGCTCAAGACAAGAACTTCCGTGCTCAATATGATTTTGTAACAGCTCGTGCGGTTGCCCGCATGCAGGTCTTGTCTGAATTGACCATCCCTTACCTTAAAGTTGGTGGCAAACTATTGGCACTCAAGGCCAGCAATGCGCCTGAGGAATTGTTAGAAGCTAAGAATGCCCTCAATCTCCTTTTTAGTAAAGTTGAAGACAATCTCAGCTACGCCCTACCAAATGGAGATCCGCGCTACATCACAGTGGTAGAAAAGAAAAAGGAAACACCAAATAAATATCCACGTAAGGCTGGCATGCCCAACAAACGCCCGCTTTAATCCTATCAATAGCGCACCCTTGTTTAAAGTTGAGTAAAAATGATTTACAAAATCATACCTCCCCTCATTTCTAGGCTCGGGAAAAAATGATTTACAAAATTATTCCTCGCTTTCTTATTTCTAGGATCGGGAAAAAATGATTTACAAAATCAGCCTCGCTCTTTTATTTCTAGGCTCTGGAAAAATTCGTTTACAAAACGAATTTTTTCTGCTATACTATCCTAAGCAAAGGTTTTTAATGTCATCCTGTGAGGTGACGAAGGCGTAGATTTATATAAATTTTTAAAAGATAGCTATTTTTTAAAAAGTCTTACTCTGAGGGCCTATTGCTGTAAAATAATGGGCTCTTTTTTGATGCCCAAAAGTGAGGTTTATATGAAACAAGAATCAACTGTTGATTTGTTACTAGACGTTGATCAACGTCCTTCTGCTGGTAAAGGTATTCTCCTCAGCTTCCAGCACGTTTTTGCCATGTTTGGTGCAACCATCCTCGTTCCCTTAATTTTGGGAATGCCTGTATCTGTTGCCCTTTTTGCTTCAGGTGTTGGAACACTCATCTACATGATTTCAACTGGGTTTAAAGTTCCAGTTTATCTAGGTTCTTCATTTGCCTTTATCACAGCTATGTCACTGGCTATGAAAGAAATGGGTGGGGATGTATCTGCTGCCCAAACAGGGGTGATCTTGACTGGTTTGGTCTACGTCCTTGTTGCTGCTGGTGTTCGTTTTGCAGGTACAAAATGGATTGATAAACTCTTGCCACCAATCATTATCGGTCCTATGATCATCGTTATCGGTCTCGGACTTGCAGGTTCAGCAGTTACTAACGCTGGACTTGTAGCGGACGGAAATTGGAAAAATGCTCTTGTAGCAGTTGTTACTTTCTTGATTGCTGCCTTTATCAATACTAAAGGAAAAGGCTTCCTACGAATCATTCCCTTCCTCTTTGCCATTATCGGTGGTTACCTCTTCGCACTAACTCTTGGCTTGGTTGACTTTACACCAGTCCTAGAAGCTAACTGGTTTGAAATCCCTGGTTTCTACTTACCATTTAGTACAGGCGGAGCCTTCAAAGAGTATAACCTCTACTTCGGTCCTGAAACAATCGCCATCTTGCCAATCGCTATCGTAACAATTTCTGAGCACATCGGTGACCATACAGTCCTAAGCCAAATCTGTGGGCGTCAGTTCCTGAAAGAACCAGGTCTTCACCGTACACTTCTCGGTGACGGTATTGCAACATCTGTATCTGCTTTCCTCGGTGGACCAGCTAATACGACTTACGGTGAAAATACAGGAGTTATCGGGATGACCCGTATCGCTTCTGTCTCAGTTATCCGTAACGCTGCCTTTATTGCCATCGCTCTTAGTTTCCTTGGTAAATTCACTGCCTTGATCTCAACAATCCCTAGTGCTGTACTTGGTGGAATGTCCATCCTTCTCTACGGAGTTATCGCCAGCAACGGTTTGAAAGTCTTGATCAAGGAACGCGTTGACTTCAGTCAAATGCGTAACCTCATCATTGCTAGTGCTATGTTGGTTCTTGGGCTTGGTGGAGCCATCCTCAAAGTAGGACCAGTTACCCTTTCAGGTACTGCCCTATCAGCTATGACAGGTATCATCTTAAACCTAATCTTACCACACGAAAATAAAGACTAGTCATCTATACACACAAAATCCACTCAGTTGAGTGGATTTTTCTGATTCTTACCTTCCCCAGGCAATCAGGAGATACATGAGACTAGATCCAAACATGTCTGCCAGAGCATGCATGAGAAAGAACGGGAGGAGATTTTTCACCTTATATTTGTACAAAAAATAATAGAATAAGCCATAAACTACACCAATAACCAGCGCCCATACTAATCCTTGATAAGTGTGAAAAGAAATCCGAATGAGGGTAGAATAAAACAAAACCCTCCACTTGTGCTTTTCTTTCACTGAGGTCAACAACCCTAGAAAGAAAAACTCTTCATAGAAGCCATTTAGCAAGGCATAGGCAATTGCCATCGGACTAAGCGCTAGGAACTTCCGTATAACTTCCATGGGATCTATGTGGGCAAAAAGAGCTGGATTTAAGTAATTGTATTCACCAGTTAGTGTCGTCACCAAGTCTCCAAACAATCCCACAATGGCAAATATAAATGGAACCCAAAAGAGAAGGGACCAGGTCCAACGAATAGGAAGCTGATTGAAATCATAATTCCGAATCAAAAGGTAAAGCAAGGCCAAGGTCAGAAATATCACTTGCAGAGTGAAGTTGCTCGAATAGGCCGCTCCTTCGCCGACAGTATCACTTGCCGTATTCATTGTAGTTGACAAACCTGTAGGAAACATACTTGCTAAAAAGAGCTCCGTTGAACGAATGATAAACAGGCCAAACATTAGAACTGTGATAATCAAAATGTCAAACCATCTCAAGTAGCGCAGGGGCTTAGTTGGGTGAATGCTTTGTAAAATTTTCATATCTCCTCCTTCTAGCAGTTAAAGATTGGTTTATTGTAAGAAAAGAAACTTAAAATTCTATAAAATTCCACTCCCATTCCTTATCCTTGATCAGTATTTCGATAGGATATTCAAAACAACCACTTTTTACGAGTAACTAGTTTCTCATTCAACCTTCCGTTTGTTTTCTATCAACAAATCTTTCAAAGAAATGATGGTTACCGCAAGTAAAATCATAGCCATACCGACAAAGTCAATCGCATAGAATTGCTCCTTCATAATCAGAAAAGCAAAGAAAACAGCAGAGATGGGCTCTATGGAAGCCAATAAACTGGACTTAACTGGCCCTATTAGACTAGCTCCCTTTAGAAAAGCTGTATAGGCAAAGACCGTGCCAATGATGATAATGCAAACAAATGCAAAAAGAAAATCCAAGCTGGTCGGTATACTGACCTGCAAAACCCCTGTGAAGGGAAGAGCCACCACTCCAGAAATAACCATGCCCACACCAATCACCAACATACTTCCCCATTTCTTAATCAAAGTAATAGGAAGAATGATATAAAGGGCATAGGTCAAGGCAGAAAAGAGTCCCCAGAAAAGACCGGCAGGTGTGACAGACAACTGGTCAAGTTCCCCATGCGTCGCGATAAGAAAAGTTCCTCCAATTGCTAAACCAATCGAAATAATCTCAGCCAGAGTAGGCGCCACCTTGTCCTTGATACAGGTATAAATCAAGATCCCAACAGGACATACATACTGGAGAACCGTAGCCGTTCCAGCATTGGTTTCCTGAATGGCAGAAAGATAGGCAAACTGGTTTAAGAAAAGTCCAAACAAGGCAAACAACAGCAGAGATAAAAGGCTTTTTCTGTCTTTTAAAAAAGCAAAGAGTTTATCCTTTGCAGTCGCATAGGTTAAAAACACCAGAGCTAATCCTGCAATGATAAGTCGCAGATTGGTCAAGACTAGAGCGGAAATCCCATGTGCCATCAGGTATTGGCCACTGGTTCCAGACAAGCCCCAAGCAATCCCTGCCACTACTGTATATAGAGTTCCTTTTACGGTTTTTGACATGCTTTCTCCCTACTCTCCCCTACGAATCATATCCATGACTTGGTTTCGATCGATTATCCACTGGGCACGCTCATCCTTCTCATACGTTCGATTGGATAAAAAGATAGCGGCTTCCTGCTTCTCTCGGTTCCACATGATGAAGGTACCTGTATAGCCCGTATGGTCTAGCCAAGCCCCCTCCAGATTCCAGGCTAGCGAACGCTCCTTATCATCTAAGGGAGAAAAATTGTGGCTCAAATCTGCAGCAAAATCATCTTTCAAGTAATGTTCCAGAAAGATTTGCAAATCCTTAACAGTTGAAAATAAACCAGCACTTCCAGCGTGTTTTCTTAAAAGACGAGCCTTAGGATCATGAACAATACCTGCCTCTACTCCTCTCACTGTTGGTACAGCAACCTCAACGGGACCAAACATCGTTTCCTTCATCCCCCATGGTTTCAAAACTTGTTCTTCTATAATCTGATCCAAGTCTTGGTTAAAGATTTTTTCCAAAAGAAAGCCCAAGAGTAAAAAATGAACGTCCGAGTATAGAAAAGCAGGCTGACTTCGTCTGTTGAGGTGAAACATAGCTTCTCTCAATTCCTCAGCGCTTAACTGGTCTCTGTTAGGAATAAAGGGATCTAAGTCTGTAGCATGGGTCAGAAGTTGTCGTATGGTAATATCTGGATAATCACACTCTGGTAATAATTCTGTCACCGGTCGATTAATATCGAATTTGCCCTGCTGCCACAAGAAGATGAGAACCGTCCCTACTCCCACGACCTTACTCACACTAGCCAGATCATAAACCAAATCGCTCTCTGTTTTCAAGCCCCGTTCTGGATCACTCAAGCCCAGATAAGACTCTCTCCATTCACCATCCTTAAAATACGCAAAAGAGGCCCCGGGATAGACCCCTGCCTCGATTTGTTCTTCTATTTTTCTTAGAATTTTTTCCCACTTCATGCTTCTTCAAACCACAATTCGATGTTATTGGTATCTTTACCAAGAAAGAACTTTTCAGACTTGGGAACAAAATAGCCTGTCTTTTCAAATTTATGACGAAGACTGGTTAAATCAAAATTCTTTACTAAAAATTTCAGCATAGACAAGTCCCAGGTAACATTGTTTTCAACAGTCAAATCTGGACCTTCCCCTTTGGTAAAGCTAATTGCCTTAGCTACTACTTCGGAATCAAGTAAACTCTCCATTCCCTCAGGCAGACGCAACTCCATAGAAATCTCAAATTGACTCAAGTATTTTATACTTTTATTTGAAGAAAATTCAGGAACAGTTTTCAGTGGAACCAAATCTCTTATATCATTTTCCGCATGAACAAGAATCACATCCTGTTCAGGAGAAACAATCTCAAAAGCATAACCACGGCTTCCTTTAAATAGGCGAGGAAGAGACTCCATCTGTGAAAGAAGATCCTCAATTTCAGAAGGATTCTTAACTTTTACAATGAGTCTAGCTAGTTTCTTAAGCCCTTCAACTCGCCGAGTTCGCATACTGGGAGCCTCTTCGAGAATCAACTTCTCAATACCTGATTGGTCACCAAGTGAAAGGAAAGCAGATTCTTCTAATAAGGGCTTCATCCCAAGAGTTTCAATGTAAAATTTTTCATTTAATTTTCGGTTATTGACCTTCAAAGTCGGAATAATTTGTATCATTTGATTTGCATTCATAGCTTCCTCCAACTCTTTTATTTTAAAGGATTTTAGGATTTTTTACAAGCTATTCCACTTAAATTCTAGAATTTTTTACAAAAATTTCCGATAAAAAAACTGGGGTTCCCCAGTTTCATTTTATTATAGGTAAAGTAGTTTAAAGACTGCTACTGCTGCAATACCCGCTGCAATTGGAGCCACAACTGGAACCCATGCATACCACCATTTTGAATCACCCTTGTGTTGACCAAGAACTGATTTTGGAAGGAGTTCGTGAAGAAGACGTGGTCCGAAGTCACGAGCCGGGTTCAAACCAGGTCCAGTAGGTCCACCAAGTGAAGTTACCAAGGCCATCACGAGGAAACCAAGTGCCAAGTGAGCAACTGAAAGTCCAGCAGCTGTGTGTGGTGCTACTTGAGCTTTTACTGCCAATTCACTTAAATCAACAGTTTGACCAGCTTGAGTAGCCATTTGTTTCATGTATTGAAGAACCTCAGCACCGAAGAAGTTTTTAGTCAAACCTAGTGCTGCAAAGAAAAGAACAAATGAACCTACAAACTCATTGAGGAAGCCGTTAACAGTAGCTGCAAAACGTGATTCTTTTGTACCGTGGTCGATGCTTGAAATCGTTGAGAAGGTACCCAAGATATTGTTTGGATTTTCTGTTTTCAAGTAGTATGGACGGTGAGTTGCCACAACCATAGCTTGACCAAAAATCGCTCCTAAAACTTGCGCAAGGATGTAATATGGTACTTGTTCCCAAGGGAAAAGTCCACTCACAGCAAGTCCAAGTGTGAAGGCTGGGTTGATGTGGTTACCAGATACATTACCGAACATCAAGGCTGGGATCATAACCCCCATACCGTAACCAACCGCGATAACGAGCCAGCCACTTTGGTGACCTTTCGTACCTTTAAGTTCAACGTTAGCAACTGCACCATTACCAAGAATGATCAAAATAGCAGTTCCCAAAAATTCAGTGGCATATTTAATAGCCCATGTAAAATCCATTTGATAGACTCTCCTTAATTTTTTTTAGACAATCCTTATTCTATCAATTTTTAGGCCTTTTCGCAACCGATTTTCTAAAAGAATCTCTGGAAAACGCTTTATTTAACTTATCTTTAAGAAAAGGACAAAAGAAGTCTAACTCCCTTCATCCTTTTTGTTACTCTTGACGCTGACCAAAGTCTGCAATCATCTGCTCCATCTCTTGGCGACTCGGAGTTGTCAGCATATAAAGGTAGTCACCTTGTAGCTCTGCAAAGGCTGCTGGCATGATTTTCTTGACCTTGAATTGCTGGCTGTATTTGGCAAGAAGGTCCTCTTCTGAATAAACATAGTTGGCATTGGCACGACGTGATGTAGCTAAACAGTATTGTGGTTCAAACTCTGATGCTGGGAATTCTTCACCTGCAACAATCGCCGCATAACCTCGGTAGAGATCCAAGGAGTGAGCGAAGTTATAAACATCAATGGTAAAGCCACCTGCAGGACGGTTATTGTACTCAATGGCAATGTAGTCGTCCCCGTCACGGAAGAACTCGATATGGAAAAAGCGTTCTCTCATGCCAAATTCTTTGACAATGGCCTCACCATACTTGCGCAGTTTGGGATCCATATCCTTGAGCACATAGTAGGAATTGTCCATCTTATAAATCATCAGATCAAGTGGTGTATGGGCGTAATCGAAAGTCGTTGAAAAGACGATGTTGCCATCCCTGTCCACAAGCCCGTCAAAGGTACAGATTTCGCTAGAAGTAACAAATTTCTCAAAGAAATAAACGGTCGAATGATCCCATTCTTGCTTGAAGTGATTGATATCGTCTTCTGTCTCAAGCTTAAAGGTGGCTGCTGCTCCCACTCCGTTATCAGGTTTGGCAATCATTGGTAGACCGATTTCTTTCACAGCTTTATCCACATCTGCTTCTGTCTGGATAACAGCTCCAGGTACCACAGGGACACCTGCTTTTTTGAAAAGTTTCTTCATTTCAGACTTAAACTTGGTCTTTTTGAGATCCTCTGGTTTGGCACCAAAGACATTAAATTGCTCACGAAGGGCTGCGTCTAGCTCAAGCCAGTATTCATTGTGGGACTCGATGCGGTCGATAGGACCATGCTTGTAGAAAAGAAAGGTAACGGCACGTTTGACTTCGTCTATGTTCTCAAGATTGTCTACACGGAAATACTCAGTCAGGCTATTACGCAAAGGTTCATCTAGTTGTTCGTAAGGCTCCTGACCAATTCCCAAAACTGTGATGCCTTTATTAGCGAGTTCGATTGTAAATTGTTGAAAGTTTTGCGGATAGTAGGGAGAAATAACAAGGTAATTCATAGGCAACTCCTTTTATAGATACAGGTGCCCAAGAAAATAGGGCATTTGTTTACGCCACCATTCCCAGTCGTGGGCGACATCGTGTCCCCATTCAGCAAACCAGGCTGGAATTTGTTTCTGGTCAAAGGCTTCTTTGAGCTTATAGAAAGATGGTAGACCGTCTTGTTCCCAGGCACCAAGGCCCGTACAAACGACGATTTCTGCCTGACGGTAACGATCGATAAACCATCCGTCGTTTTGATTCCAGATATAATCTACAGGCGAGTTCTGGTAAATAGCATCATCATTGTAGTAATCTCCGACGAAGAAACGTGCGTCGTAAACACCACTGAGGGCAATCACCTTGGTAAAGACATCTGGATGCTGGAGAAAGAAATTGAGTGCATGGTAAGCCCCCATGGAGCAACCTGTCGTCATCATGCCATCAAACCAACCTGTCTTATGCTTGATAAAAGGAATCGCCTCCTCAATCACATAACGTTCGTAAGCTCGATGCATCTCCGCTTGATCATGACTATTTTTCCAAGTGGCCAACCAGCTTTCACTGTCCACACTGGATAGGGTAAAGAATTGAACACGACCTTCTTCGATAAAGGAAGCACAGGCATCAATCATGCCAAAATCATAGTATTCATTGTGACTGCCACCAGATGAAGCAAAAACCACAACTGGAATCCCAGCATGTCCATAACGGTTGAGGTACATTTCACGGTTGAGGTGGCCACTCCAGTGGCTAAGGTTTTCAATATGCATTGGCTTTCTCCTTTCCTAACTCACCATTTCTCTGCAAAAAATCGGAGACAGTCTGGCAGATTTTCTGACCAAGGGATTTCACTATGGATAGCACCAGACTGAACTTTCAAGACAAGATTATCCAAGTGTATTCCACCTGCAATCAAATCATGATAATAGCGAAGCGATGAGTCGATATAGGCTTGCTTGATATTGCCAGCCATCAGAGTCTTGTCCGTATCATCCGCTTCTTCCGTTCCAACATAGATAAAAATGCGCTGTTCAGGCGACAATTTCTTGCGCTCGATGTAGCGGTTAAAGGCTTCTTGGTGAAGCCAGTTAGCAGATGAGAAGACACCCAGACAACCAATTCGGTCTTGGTATTCTAGTCCGATAAACTGGGTAATATTGCCTCCTAGTGAAGAGCCAATCATAGCCGTATGCTGCCGATCAGCTTTAGTACGGTAGGTCTCATCAATAAAAGGCTTGACCACCTCCATGACAAACTCGGCATACTCTACACCCTTACCACCAAACTGCTGGCCTGGGATAGGAGATTCTTGAAACTTCCAAGCCGCATACTCATGCATCCGCCCCAAACCATCATTGTCGATGGCTACAACAATCATGCGACTGATGTCAGGGTTCCGCTTAATGGCTGGAATAATTTTCCAAGAGTGTCCGATATAGGACTCCTTACTGTAAAAGACATTTTGCCCGTCATGAAAGTAAACAACAGGGTAAAAACGGTCTGTATCTTTCTCATAATCCTTTGGCAGGAGAACACGCACACGACGCTCCTTTCCTGTATAAGGAACCTTGAGTTTATGTTCTCTCATTTTTAAGTAAAAGTAAGAATGATTCATTGTCAGAAAACTCTCTATATTCAAAATTTTATCTCATTATACCATAAAAATAGAAAAAAAGTCAGTAAATGTCCATTTTAAGGATAAATAACTAACTTTTCTTACTTAATATTCTGAATTCTTCTGGATTTTCTGATTAGAGGAGGTTGTCAATTAACTCGTCGACAGCATCTTTTTCAGCCTGAGGTGTAATCTCAGTGATCATGATACCAGCCACTGCTCGCTCAACCAAACCTTCAACATCCATGCGTTTTTCATACTGCTCTGCATTCTCTATCTTAGGATTGGTCTTAGGACGGTCAGGTGCAAAAATAGTACAGCAATCTTCAAAAGGCTGGATTGAAATTTCAAAGGTATCGATTTCCTGCGCGATGTCAATGATTTCCAACTTGTCCATAGTAACCACGGGACGAATGATGGGAGTGTTGGTCACAGCGTTGATAGCCTGCATGCTTTCCAAGGTCTGGCTCGCTACTTGACCTAGACTCTCCCCATTGATAATGACCAGACCCTTTCTCACTTCACGAATACGGTCAGTAATCCGCATCATAAACCGACGCGTCAAGGTCATGAGGTAGGCTTCTGGCGCCTTGGCCTTGATTTCTTCTTGAATCTCAGTAAAAGGCACTTCGATAAATTGGATGTTGCCACCAAACTTGGTCAATTTACGGGTCAAATCTTGGGCTTTTTTGAGAGCGCCAGGGCTAGTGTATGGTGGGCTAGCAAAGTGAACCGCCTCGATATCTACCCCACGTTTAAGGGCAAGATAACCTGCTACAGGTGAATCAATACCTCCTGACAACATGAGCATCCCCTTACCAGAACTTCCCACTGGCAAACCACCTGCTCCACGAATGGTTTCATAGGAAAGATAAGCAGCTTCCTCACGAATCTCCACCTGAAGAGTGATATCAGGGTTTTTCATTTGGGCTTGAATAGTTGGAATTACGTCAAAAACAGCACCACCAAGGGTTTGGTTAAGTTCACGACTGTCCAATTCAAAGCTGTGGTCGCTACGTCTACTAGAGATTTTAAAGGTCATGCCCTTCTTGTAGATGTCTTGCATAATCTTTTGCACGGCAGCTTTGAGAGTTTCAACAGACTTTTCAACTTTGTAAACTGGAGAAAAGTTTTGAATCCCGAATACTTGCTTGAGAGATGTTGCTACTGCTGTGTAATCGGCTCCATTCAGGTAAACGTGGGCACGGTCACGATCAGCGGTTACCTTAACTTGAGGATAGATGGACAAAACGTCTGAAATATTATTACGAAGTTTATTGATGAACCGCATACGGTTTTTGCCCTTGGTTGACAACTCTCCGTAGCGAATCATAATTTCTGAATACTGCATAAATGCTCCTATCTTACTTTTCTAGTTTGATTGTAAATTAATTTTAGCTTGGTCAAGAATTGCTCGACCTGACTCATATCATTTTCCAGATCTAGACTTAGGCGCACAGCTGACTGCGCCTTATCTTTGTCCACTCCCATGGCAATCAAGGTACCCGCAGGTTTTCCAGCCTTGGACGAACAAGCAGAGGTCGTTGAAATGAAAATATCATAGTCTTCAAAGGCATGGACGATGACTTCTCCACGAACACCCTTAATCCCAAAAGTCAGAATATGAGGGGCGAAGTCATCCTCATCTGAAAAGACAAAAATATCTGGATAATCCAGAAGAGCTTGGCGAATGACTGCTTTCATCTGCCCTGTCTTACTAGCAAAGATATCTAACTTTTCCATAGATAACCGGAGAGCCTTGGCTGTCGCTGCAATCCCTGCCACATTTTCAGTTGTCGAACGATAGTCCCCCTCCTGACCACCACCAGTCAACAGAGGCGTAATTTTCTTACCAGACTTGATATAGATAAATCCAACACCTCGAACTCCGTGAAACTTGTGACTAGAGAAAGTCGCAAAATCCACTCGATTAGTCAGATACTTTTCAGTTGGAATTTTTGCAAGTGCCTGAACCGCATCAACATGGAAGGAAATGGTCGGCTTGTCTGCCAAAAGTTCTGAGATAGCCTCAATAGGTTGGATAGACCCAATTTCATTGTTAACTGCCATGATGGAAACGAGGGTCGTATCAGGTCGAATCAAACTTGCTAGCGCCTCAACATCCACAAATCCTTTCTCATCAACTGGGGCAATATCCACTTCAAACCCTTGACTTTTCAGCCAGAGTGCTGACTCCTTGACTGCTGGATGCTCAATAGCTGATACGATGATGTGCTTGCCAAACTGGGCTTTTTCAAAGGCTACACCCTTGATGACCCAGTTATCCCCTTCTGTTCCACCAGATGTAAAGAAGATTTCATCACTTTTCTTCCCAATCAAATCTGCAATTTGCTGCCGGGAAGCATCTAAAATTCGTGTTGCCTGGTCTCCCAAACGATGGAGACTGGATGGATTTCCTACAATTTTTGAAGCGACCTGAGTATAAGTTTCTAGTGCTTCAGGATAAGGCTTAGTTGTCGCCGAATTATCAAAGTAAATCATGTTTTCTTACGCTTTCTAAAATCACTCCTTCTATTGTATCACGAAAAGAGACCTGCGACAAGAAAGGGAGTTTTCTCTTTTTTTAAGATTTTTTTAAAGAAATGAGGTATAATAAATCATAATTAAAGGAGAGTATCATGTCTAACTATCATAGAACTTCAAAACCAAAAACAGAACACATCAAAAAGGGATTTACTGTCTTTCAAAAAACGATTGCTACCATCGGTAGTATCCTTGGTCTCATCACCGCTACTATCACCATCATGAACGCCATGGATAATAACAAGAATAACAAAAAAGAACCGACGACAACCCAAACAACTGTTGTCAAGGAAATTCAAAAGGAATCCCCTCAGGAAAATACTACACCTAACAAGGACAACACTTCTACTAAAGAAAATACTCAGCAAGAAGAAACTTCTCAATCAAACAAGAAAGAAGAGAAAAAAGAAGAGCAGAAAACAACAACTCAGGACTCTTCTACACCTGCTACAAATAAAGAAACAAGTGATAACGGAACACAGTCAAATACGACGAGCTCTGAAACTAAAACGAATCAGTAATCACAAAAATAACTTCCTTCCAAATTTGGAAAGAAGTTATTTTTTTTATTGCTGCAATACTTTTCGTGGTTTGGTTCCCTCAGCTGGACCGATGACACCTGCCATTTCGAGTTCTTCCATCAGGCGGGTCGCACGGTTAAATCCAACTGACAAACGACGCTGAATCATCGAAGCACTGGCTTTCTGTGTCTCGATAACCAGAGCCTTTGCTTCTTCAAAAAGCGGATCGCCACCAGCTTCACTGTCAGAAAAGTCTCCTTCATTTTCAGAAACTTCTCCTGGGTCAAAGCTTTCATCGTAGTCCGCATCCGCCTGAGCCTTGATGAAGTTTACGATGCGTTCAACATCATCATCCGAGATGAAGGATCCTTGTAGACGGACCGGGTGATTTTCATCAATTGGTTTAAAGAGCATGTCTCCTCGACCAAGCAGTTTTTCAGCTCCATTTTCATCCAAGATGGTACGTGAATCTGTTCCCGATGAAACTGCAAAAGCTACTCGAGAAGGGACATTGGCTTTGATGAGACCAGAGATGACATCAACCGATGGGCGCTGTGTTGCGAGAATCATGTGAATCCCTGCAGCACGCGCCTTCTGTCCGAGACGGATGATGGCATCTTCCACTTCCTTGCTGGCCACCATCATGAGGTCTGCCAACTCGTCCACAATGACAACAATCAAAGGCAGGGGTACTTGTTTGTACTCAGACTGGCTATTAAATTCTTCGACCTTAGCATTGTAACCAGCGATATTTCGTACTCCAACCTTAGCAAAGAGTTCATAACGGTTTTCCATCTCATCGACAACCTTTTGCAGAGCCTTGCTGGCCTTGCGTGGATTAGTCACAACTGGAATCAAGAGATGGGGAATGTCGTTGTAAACAGACAACTCAACCATCTTTGGATCCACCATCATAAACTTGACCTGATCTGGTCTTGCTTTCATAAGAATGCTGGCGATAATACCGTTAACTGCGACTGACTTCCCTGAACCCGTCGAACCTGCAACCAGTAGGTGGGGCATCTTGGAAAGGTCGAAGGTACGAGCAGTTCCATTGACAGCCTTACCTAGAGGAATTTCGAGGAGATTTTCTGGTTTAGTCTGAGACTGCTCCCAGAGTTCACGGAAGGAAACAGTCGCAATCTCAGAGTTAGGAACCTCAATTCCGACTAAGGATTTACCAGGTATAGGAGCCTCTATCCGAACATCCTTGGCTGCTAGAGCTAGCGCTAAGTCGTCTGCCAGATTGGAAATGCGGTTAACCCGTACGCCGACTGCTGGCTTGACTTCATACTTGGTTACTGATGGGCCGATTTCAGCCCGTTCAACCGTTACCTTGATACCGAAGCTAGCAAAGGTTTCTTCTAGGACTTTGATGTTTTCTCGAACAATCTTCTTTTCCTTGGACTGATCTTTGGGTTTATCTGGCGCAAAGAGTTGCAAGCTTGGTAGCTTGTATTCGAGGGCTTCCTTGGCAGAAAAATCAACCTGCACCTCTTCATCCTCAAAGTCTTCTTCCACATCTGGAACTTCAAAGTCAGCTTGAGGAAGGATAATCTCCGGTTCAATCCATTCTTCCTCAGGAATTGGGGGGAGATCATAGACTGGTACTTCTGATAAGATTTCTCCAGTTTCAGGATCTACAGGAGGAAGCGATAGTGCATCCTGTTCTTCTTGTTCTCTCTGAATTCTGGCAGCTTCTTCAGCTTCTTGACGAGCCTTTTCTTCTTCCCTCTTGATAAAGCGTTCCTGTTTTCTCTGTTCCTGTTTTTCCATGAAGGATCTGAACTGAGCTCCAATAAAGGCTGCAACATCATAGATAGACCAAGGACTGACCAAGAGAGCCCCAACTAGAATCAAAAGAACTCCAATAAAGTAGGAGCCGATATTTGAGAAAAGAAAGGCAATGGGGATATAAAGTCCGACACCTAGCAGGCCTCCACCAGCAAAGCTAGTCACCCGGATACCAGTCAGGTCCGTCATAACTTGAGCCAAGGTCCCTTTTAGAACTGACTGCTCCAAGCCAAACTTCCAGACAAGATAAGCCTCAAAAATTAAGAGTAAGCCAGCGAAGATACAGAGAAATCCTGACAGAAGCCCCTCTTGCTTGCGTATCCATTTAAAAAGAAAAAGATAAATGAGAAGGGCACCAATGGCCACATAGGCCAAACTTCCGACCACCAGTCGAATGAGATTATAAAGAGTGATACCAGCTGCACCGAGTTTGAGAGCTGCAATAATCAACAATAAGGCAATTCCTAAGGAAATCAGCATCCTCTGAATAGCCTGTTTTCTTTCGAGTTCTGCTTTAGACGGTCTCCGTCTTGTTTTTGTAGTATTCTTGTTTGCCATTCTTCTATTATACCATATTTCACAGCCATTTCGAAAAGAGAAAAAGATTGCACCAATCGGTACAATCTTTTCATTTTATATCTAATTTTTATGCTTGGGGTTTACGTAAGTAACCATAAACCACACCACTTACGATTGCTCCTACCAAGACTGAAGCAAGGTAAAGAAGGGCATTTGAAGTAAGAGCGATGACGAAGATTCCTCCGTGGGGCGCCATGAGTTTGATACCTGCAAGACCAACGAGTCCGCCTGTAACTGCAGAACCAAGGATGAAGCTTGGGATCGCACGAGCCGGGTCTGCTGCACCAAATGGAATTGCTCCCTCGGTGATAAATGACAAGCCCATGATGATGTTGGTCAAACCAGAGTTGCGTTCTTCCTTGGTAAATTTATCTTTGAAAAGAAGAGTTGCGACAAAGATTGCAAGTGGAGGCACCATTCCTCCAGCCATAACTGCTGCCATGGCTACAGAACCACCTGAGGAAACAGTCGCTGCAAGCGTACCTGTACCAAAGACATAGGCTGCTTTATTGACAGGTCCACCCATGTCAACAGCCATCATTCCACCAAGAACGATACCGAGAAGGACAGCTGAGCCTCCTCCAAGACCGCCAAGGAAATCATTCATAGCAGTGTTGATTGCTGCCATCGGGATGTTAACAGCCAACATAACAAATCCTGTCAAGATTGTTCCAAAAAGTGGTAAGAGAAGGATTGATTTAGCACCTTCAAGTGAACGAGGAACTTTAACGTATTTCTTGATAGCAAGAACCAAGGCACCTGCGATAAATCCACCAACAAGGGCACCTAGGAAACCAGATGAGACACCTGCAAGAGTTGAAGTTGCTTCACCACCTGCGGCATAAGGAATTTTACCAAAAGCAAAACCTTCTTTTGCAATAGCACCAGCCACAAAACCTGCTACCAAACCTGGTTTTTCAGCGATAGAGTAGGCAACATATCCTGCAAAGACTGGAAGCATCAAGCCAAAGGCAGCCCCACCGATTTTCATGAACATAGAAGCTAGTTCATGGTAGGATCCGAGATTGCCAAGACTATCCTGTGGCACACCAAAAGCTCCGTCGATTAAGAAGGCGAGGGCAATCATGATACCACCACCGATAACGAATGGCAACATTTGAGATACACCACTCATCAAGTGTTTGTAGAAGGCACCACCAAGGCTTTGTTTTTCATTAGATGCCGTTGCAGCTTTTGCTCCATTAGCAGCACGATAAACTTCAGCATCTCCTGAAAGAGCCAAGTTGATCAACTCTTCCGTCTTACGGATACCGTCTGCAACTGGACGATTAACCAATGGTTTGCCGTCGAAACGATCCATCTCAACAGCCTTGTCTGCTGCGATGATAACTGCTTTAGCCTTACGGATGTCCTCTGATGTTAGTTGGTTCCCAACACCGCTGGCACCGTTGGTTTCGACCTTGATCCCAACACCCATTTCGGCGGCTACTTTTTGAAGGGCTTCTTGGGCCATGTAAGTGTGGGCAATACCTGTCGTACAAGCTGTAACAGCTACGATAAAGTCACCAGATTCATTGGCAGGTGCTTGAACAGGTTTCTCAGCTTTTTCTGAAGCTTGGTCAAAGAGTTCGATGACTTGGTCAGCTGATGTTACTTGGCGAAGTTTGTCAGCAAAACCGTCTTTCATCAAGTATTGAGATAATTCTGCCAAGGCAGCCAAGTGAGTATCATTTGCACCTTCTGGAGCAGCAATCATGAAGAAGAGGTCTGTTGGTTGCCCATCCAAACTCTCATAGTCAACACCCTTGTTTGACTTAGCAAAGAGAACCGTTGCTTCTTTTACAGCAGAGTTCTTGCTGTGGGGCATAGCAATTCCGTCACCCAAACCAGTGGAAGTTAGAGCTTCACGCGCTAAGATTCCTTCTTTAAAGGTTTCAAAATCCGTCACATAACCGTGATCTACCAAGCTATGAATCATTTCTTCGATAGCTGCTGTTTTTTCAGTCGCCTGCAAATCCAGCAACATGACATCTTTTCTCAATAGGTCTTGAATTTTCATCGTTTTTCTACCTCAACTTTTTCATATGTTTCTTTAATAAATTCTGCTGTTGCCAAGTCATCCGAGAAGGTGGTTGCTGTTCCACAAGCCACTCCCCATTTGAAGGCTTCTACCGCATCCTTGGATTTGACAAATTCACCTGTAAATCCAGCAACCATAGAGTCACCAGCTCCCACTGAATTTTTCACTGTTCCCTTGATTGGTTTAGCGAAGTAAGCTCCCTCAGATGTGACAAGAAGTGCACCGTCTCCAGCCATAGAGATGATAACGTTTTGAGCACCTTTAGCCAACAATTCTCGAGCATAGTTCTCGATTTCATCTAAACTTTCGAGTTTCACTCCAAAGATAGCTCCAAGCTCGTGATTGTTTGGTTTAACCAATAGTGGCTGGTAGTCTAAACTATCAATCAAGGTCTGTCCTTCAAAGTCACAAACGACTTGCGCACCAGTCTGGCGTGTCAATGCAATCAAATCTTTGTAGATGACATTTCCTAGGTTTTTAACACTCGAACCTGCAAACACAACCGTATCATCTGCTGTCAGACTAGACAAAATAGCTTTCAATTCTTCTAGATGAGCTGGTTCCACATTTGGACCCGTTCCATTGATTTCTGTTTCTTGGTCTGCTTTAATCTTGACATTGATGCGAGTATCTTCTGCTACTTGAACAAAACGTGTCTCGATTTCCTCTTCTGCCAAAGTATCTGTGATAAATTTACCAGTAAAGCCTCCGATAAATCCAGTCGCTGTATTTGGAATACCCAAGCGTTTCAAAACACGACTGACATTGATTCCTTTTCCACCAGCAAACTTATCATCACTGTCCATACGATTGACACTACCAACTTGGACTTGGTCCAAGCGAACGATATAGTCAATGGATGGATTGAGTGTGACTGTATAAATCATACCTCTATTACCTCCGTTTTCTCCTTAATAGCCTGCAAGAGCTCATGCCCTTGACTTGTGATAACAATAGCTCGTTTAAGTGGTGCTACCTTGGCAAAGCAAGTTTGTCCAATTTTGGACGAATCAACTAAGACATAGGTTTGTTTGGCATTCTCCAAAATAGCACGTTTCACAGCTCCCTCCTCCATATCTGGAGTCGTATAATAACCATCGTCGACACCATTCATCCCGATAAAGGCACGGTCAAAGTGCAATTGATTGATTTGATTAAGAGCAACTCCACCGATACAAGCATCTGTTGCCATCTTGACACTTCCTCCAACCATGACAGTTGGAATCTGTTTTTCAACCAACTGAACCGCATGGTGAATGGAGTTGGTCACAACCGTGATATTCTTATTAACCAATTCCTTGATCAAAAAAGCAGTTGTTGTGCCAGCATCAATAAAGATAACATCTTGTTCCTTAATAAGAGAGGCTGCTTTCTGAGCCAGTAGTTTCTTCTCTTGAAGGTTTTTGACAGATTTTTCTTGGATGGTCTCTTCTTCCTGCAAGGAGTGGGGTAATTCTGCTCCACCATGCACACGGCGAAGCTTGTTTTCCGCCTCCAACTCATCCAAATCTCTTCGTACCGTTGATTCTGATGTTTCTAATAGACTAACCAATTTTTCCAGGGAAACTACATGATGTTGATTTAACTCCTCTAAAATCAGTTGCTTCCGCTCAGTTTTTAACACCAAATCACCTCCTGTTATCGTTTACACTATTCATTCTAGCACATTTTCTAGCAAAGTCAAGCATTATTTGTCATTTTCTTTCAAATTCTATCATTTTTCTCAATTCCAACATTTTTATTGCAAGATAAGTGGCTTTATGGTAGACTATTTGAGTAAGTATTGGAAGATTACTCAAGAGGCTTAAGAGGCCGTGTTGGAAACGCGGTAGGCGTGTAACAGCGTGCGTGGGTTCGAATCCCATGTCTTCCGTAGAAAAACCAAAACGATTTCTAGGATACGACATCTGTTGTATCCTTTTTTGTATTCTTTTTTTAAAAACAGTGTTCAGAAGATTTTTACCAACTGCAAAGAAAGGACTGTTTTTGAGTCTGCCTTTTCCGCAAAAGAATACCAAGGAATACCAAAGACAAAAATAAAAAACGTTGATTTAACAACGTTTTACCAAGGAATGCGCAAAAGAATGCAAAGAAATAATGGAGCCGGTGGGAGTCGAACCCACGTCCAAACACCTGCCAACATATTTGTCTACAACCATAGGTTATGTATTGTTTTAACAGTCCCTCGACACATAACTCAAGCCTAGGAACTGCGAGTCTATTAATCTCTTATCAAACCACTAGACAAGGCTTGATCGTATCTCGCTAATCATAAGACCTGTCATTGAACACGAGCAATCCAAATCGGGTCACGCCTGCTGGTTTTTAGGCAGCTAGAGCGTAAGAAGTGTTATTTTTTGCAGTTATATTTAACTGAGCGTTTACGTCGCCACACGGGTTGCAAAATATGCCTCATAATGCCTGTCGAATCCGTAACGACCCCAAAAGGATAGAACTATTATAACCTATCTTCATAAAAAATGCAAAATCAAGCCACCTCTTTAGAAAAGATACTCTTTTAAGGCTTCCGATAAGGCTTGATAACCCGCTACACTTAGATGGAGGCCATCTGTTGTATAGTCTTTTTTGAGTTGTCCTTCTGTATCTATCAAACTGTCATAAACAGGCACAAAATCTACCTGCATATAGGCGGATGTTAGAGCCTCATAGGCTTGATTCCATTCTCTAATCTTTTCATTGGTTCGGATATAAACGGTCTGCTTGTATTTTTCTCCCTCATTGACTGGCAAAATGGAAAGGAGCTTTATCTGTGACAGCGGATAATTTCGGGCAATTGATTGGATAACTCGCTCAAGATTATCCAAGGCTTCATTCATGGGGACATCTTTTCCGATATCATTTGTCCCAATTAAGAGAACAATTTGATCCACAGCACCACCATAAAGATGGGCATCCAAATTCTCTAGTAACAGTTTCGTCTGGTAGCCTCGGATGCCACGATTGACAATCGTCTTAGCAGTCCCGAGTAACTCTTGCAGAGGGTAATACTCCACAATTGAATCTCCGATAAAGATGATATCTGGCTCTATAACAGAAACTTGATTCAATTCACGATACTTGATTTGAATCTTTTCTTGCTCCTTTAAGAGCCAATTCTCTAATAACTGTACTGCCACCTTATCCCTCTTTCTCTAACCAATTCTCTAGGACCTGATAAACGCCCCCCTGACTGTTCGCTGGAGCTAGGTCAGTTGCAACTGCCTTGGCTTCATCATCTGCATTTTCCATAGCATAGGCAATCCCAGCCAGTTCTAACATTTCGACATCGTTTTCACTATCACCAAAAGCCATGATTTGTTCCGATTGCAAATTCCAGCGCTTGAGTAATTCTTCCAATCCCCAGGCCTTGTGAACACCAGCCTGTAGGATATCGATACAACCATAACCGCTAGAAACAGCTCTTATATGACCATTAAAGAGGTCATTGATTTCCTGCAAAACGGAACTAGAGCGTTCCTCTCCAACGACCATACTCATCTTTAGCACTCCACCAAAGAGGTCTGATTGAAAATCTTCTACAAAATTCATTCGTTGATAAAGTCTTTCAATCATCTCTGGAGTCATAAATTTATCAAGTTCTGTAAAAACAGTTCCTTCCTTGACAAAACCACCATTCATACCAGTTACGACGAACTGATCTCGACACTCTCTCCCCTTAAAATGAACGAGAGCCTTGTCAACCATAGCATCATCCCAGGTCTGAGCTTGAATCAGTTTATTGTTTTCAAAAATACGAGCACCATTGGCAACGACTAGGACAACTCTACTCGCCAAGTGTCCCAATAGTTCTCTCATACGATGGATTTCATTCCCCGTCGCAATAACAAAACGGATATCCCTTTGATCCAGCTGATCTAAAATCTTTTCCAAGCGGGGCAGATCCAGCTGGCCTCTCGGATCCAGCAAAGTCCCATCCATATCTGTCGCAATAATCTTAATCGTCATTTTACTTCCTCTGGATTCAAGCTAGTCCCACTTCAACCCTACATGTTCATTCATTTCTTTATAGGCCGTGTCAATTCGTTCCTTGGTCGCCTCATCCAACTTGTCACGGTGACTGCCCCCCTCGATGAAGTCCTCTAGGATATAGGTCTGATAGAGGAAGAGCGGATAGCCTTCTGGAGAGTAAGTTCCTTTCGGTGTCCGATTGACCCAAGTAGGATGCGCTTTGGCAGTTTCAATCCTTGTCTTGCCATCTTTTTTCTTAATGGTCACATCCATAAGAACACCGCGCTCCGTCCACTTGGCATTTTCCTCGTCTTGCATGGTTTCAATGCGTTGGTTTGAGAGGAAATTTCCCATGGAGTAGATGATCAGTTTTTTATCACCATCTTTTTCAACCGTTTCAGCAGGTTCAACGACGTGAGGATGCCCTCCAAAGATAATATCGGCTCCCCAGTCAATCATCTTGTGGTACAGTGTTTTTTGTTCTTCCGTTGGTTCTAGCTGGTACTCAATTCCCATCTGAGGCATGATGACAGTAATATCCGCTTCCTTCTCTGCACGCTCGATTTCTGCCTTCATCTTATCTTCATTCAGTTCAGAAAGATAGCGATTATAATCCTCTTGAGAGATATACTGCTCAATTCCATTAAAACCGTAAGAATAGGCCAGGAGAGCTACCTTGATACCATTTACTTCCTTGATGACTAGTGGAGCTTGGTCACGGGATTCATGTGTGTAGACTCCGATAGGTGTCATTCCAGCCTTTTCAATAGCCTGAGCCGTTGAAACAACTCCCTCAATTTGAGAATCCAAGATGTGATTGTGAGCCAAGTCTAGAACTTGGTAGCCTGCATCTTTGATAGCATCCATGACTTCCCCTGGTGCATTAAAGAGAGGATAACCTGCCAAGTAGTGATCTTTGTTCACCGTTCCTTCAAAGTCACCAATCACCAAATCAGCTTGTTTGAGCCAGGGTTTTACATACTCAAAATTTTCATGGAAATCATAGGTTCCATCTTCTTTAAGAGCTGTTCGGTAGATGGGGATATGATAAAGAAGGTCACCATTTGCCATGATACGCGCCGTCGTTTCACCAGATTCATTTTCCTTGGACTGACTAGACGTCCGAGCAGAATCAACTGTTTGACCACTCGGACTTGTTCCCTTGTTACCTTGTACTGCTCGAACTAATAAATTCCCCCCCATGGATAAGGCAACTGCAAGCAATAACACAATAATAAACTGGGCATTTGTCCAAGATTTATAATTCCGAAAGAAATCAACACAAGTCTTCCACACCTCATAAAGAGAACCATGAGACCGTCTATCTTGCCGCTTTTCCATCTTTATCCCCCCTTGCTTTTACTGCAAGTCTTTTCTTTTATTATACCACAGACAAAAGGGGAATACCGTTTATTATATTATTTTTTAGGAACTTCTGTGACTTTCTTTCTCGCCTATTTTGTGTTATCATGTAGAGGTAATGAAAGGAGAGAAAATGTCTGCTATAGAACGTATTACAAAAGCTGCTCATTTAATTGATATGAACGATATTATCCGCGAGGGGAATCCAACTCTACGCGCAGTTGCTGAGGAGGTCACTTTCCCACTGTCTGACCAGGAAATCATCCTTGGTGAAAAAATGATGCAATTCCTCAAACATTCTCAGGATCCTGTTATGGCTGAGAAAATGGGGCTCCGCGGTGGTGTTGGACTTGCTGCTCCCCAGCTGGATATCTCAAAACGCATAATTGCCGTCTTGGTCCCAAATATTGTAGAAGAAGGTGAAACTCCACAGGAAGCCTACGATTTACAAGCCATTATGTACAATCCAAAAATCGTATCCCACTCTGTTCAGGACGCTGCTCTTGGCGAAGGAGAAGGTTGCCTATCTGTTGACCGTAACGTGCCAGGCTATGTTGTCCGCCATGCCCGTGTCACTGTTGATTACTTTGACAAGGACGGGGAAAAGCACCGTATCAAGCTCAAAGGCTACAACTCCATCGTTGTCCAACATGAAATTGATCATCTAAACGGAATCATGTTTTATGATCGTATCAATGAAAAAGATCCCTTTGCCGTTAAAGAAGGACTCCTCATCCTCGAATAAAGAAAATCCCGTTGCAAGACGGGGTTTTGTGTTATAATAGAGGCATGAAAACAAATGATATTGTCTATGGCGTCCACGCCGTTACAGAAGCCCTCCTTGCAAACACTGGAAATAAACTTTACCTCCAAGAAGATCTCAGAGGCAAGAATGTTGAGAAAGTCAAGGAACTGTCTGCTGAGAAAAAAGTCTCCATCTCTTGGACTTCAAAAAAATCCCTCTCTGAAATGACCGAAGGCGCTGTCCACCAAGGTTTTGTTCTACGAGTGTCCGAATTTGCCTATAGCGAGCTGGATCACATCCTTGCCAAAACACGACAAGAAGAAAATCCACTTCTATTGATTCTGGATGGTCTAACTGACCCTCACAACTTAGGTTCTATCTTAAGGACTGCTGATGCGACCAATGTTTCAGGTGTCATCATTCCCAAGCACCGTGCTGTCGGAGTGACTCCTGTCGTTGCCAAAACGGCCACAGGTGCTATTGAACATGTACCGATTGCCCGAGTGACCAACCTCAGTCAAACCCTTGATAAACTCAAAGATGAAGGTTTCTGGACCTTTGGAACGGATATGAACGGCACTCCTTGCCACAAGTGGAATACAAAAGGGAAAATCGCCCTCATCATCGGAAATGAAGGAAAGGGCATCTCTAGCAACATCAAAAAACAGGTTGATGAAATGATTACCATTCCGATGAATGGACATGTTCAAAGCCTCAATGCCAGCGTTGCTGCAGCCATTCTCATGTACGAAGTTTTTCGAAACCGACTATAAAAAAGTTTCCAATCACTTGATTGGAAACTTTTTTGCTTAACTATGTTCTGTAATAAATTTATAGGCTTCTTGACCAGCGATAGCCCCATCTCCAACTGCTGTTGTTACTTGGCGAAGATCTTTTTGGCGAACATCCCCAACCGCAAAGATACCGTCAACAGCAGTTTTCATGTGATTGTCTGTCACAATCCAGCCTGCCTGGTCTTGAATATTCAATTCTTTAACAAAATCGCTAACAGGATCCAAACCAACATAGATAAAGACACCACCAAAGGCTTGCTCTGTTACCTTACCCGTTTTCACATTTTCAAATACGACAGATTCTACTCGGTTTTCACCTTTGATTTCCTTGACGACAGAATCCCAGATAAAGTTGACTTTCTCATTTGCAAAAGCACGGTCTTGCAAAACCTTTTGAGCACGAAGTTCATCCCGACGGTGAACAATGGTAACAGTCTTGGCAAAGCGAGTCAAGAAGAGAGCTTCTTCTACCGCTGAATCTCCACCACCAACTACAAGCAAGTCTTGGTCACGGAAGAAAGCTCCATCACAGACTGCACAGTAAGAAACACCACGACTGTTCAGTTCTTCTTCTCCGGGAACACCCAAGAGACGGTGTTTTGACCCAGTTGCCACGATGACAGTACGGGTTTCGTAAACTTGATCATCAGTGATCACCTTCTTATAGTCAGCACAGTCTTCAATCTTTTCGACAAATCCATAAAGGTGCTCTACTCCAAGGTTTTCAAGAGGTTCAAACATCTTTTCAGCTAATTCTGGTCCACTGATGTTGGCATAACCTGGATAGTTTTCAATGTCAGATGTGTTATTCATTTGCCCGCCTGGCAGACCACCTTCTATCAAAGCCACTTTCAGATTGCTTCGAGCAGCATATAAGGCAGCGGTCATTCCCGCAGGTCCAGCACCGACAATAATCGTATCGTACATTTCGATTCCTTCTTTCTTGTTGTAACTATCTTTATTCTAACTGTTTAAAGTTTATTTAGCAAGCATTATGCTCTGAAAACTAAAATGAGACTCATGACGGCAAAGGATAATACTGGAATAACTAAAACCCCAATCATGATCATATCATAGAGATGGGCTTGACGGGCCTTGGCTGTCTTGTCCACGCCAGACATAGCTCGCAATCCAATCCAAATCCCTAAAAAAATCACGACGAGAATGGTCGTTAAGATCAAACTCTCGAAATATAAAGAAAACAGTTGCAGCAGCATGATCTCTCTCGTTTCTATCTTTTTTAAAGAGTAAACTCAGCTAGTCCAACTAACTGAGTTTTCCTTTTACTATTATATCAAATATAAGTCCGTTTGTAACTAGCGAAGAATTCTTTTGTCCGTTCTTCTTTCGGATGATTGATGATTTCATCCGGTGTACCAGACTCGATGATTTTCCCCTTATCTAGGAACAAAATCTTATCTGCCACTTGGGCTACAAAAGACATATCGTGACTAACTAAAATCATGGTCTGACCTGACTTTGCAGCGTCTGCAATAGACTTTTCTACTTCACCGACCAACTCTGGGTCAAGGGCTGAAGTGGGCTCGTCCAAGAGCAAGACATCTGGTTTCATAGCAAGCGCACGCGCAAGGGCAACCCGTTGCTTCTGTCCACCTGATAAGTGGCGAGGGTAATGGTTTTCACGGTCAGAAAGACCAACCTTGGCCAACTCTTCCTTAGCGATTTTTGTTGCTTCCTCGTCCGATAATTTCTTAACGACAACCAAACCTTCCTTGACATTGTCAAGAGCAGTTCGGCGTTCAAACAAATTAAACTGTTGGAAAACCATGGACAACTTGCGACGAAGGGTTAGGATCTCTTCTTGGCTAATCTGAGAAAAATCAACTTTAAAATTATCAATCTGAATCGTTCCACTATCTGGAGTTTCAAGGTAGTTCAAACTACGAAGAAAGGTTGATTTCCCAGCTCCAGATGAACCAATCAAAGCCACTACTTCTCCCTTTTGAATATCCAGGTCCAGATGATCCAAGACAGTTTGTCCTGAAAAGGATTTGCTTAAATTCGAAATCTTAATCATTAACGAAGGTCCCCTTTCACATCTGTAGATACTGCATCCGGCGCTGAGATAGCCATTTTTCTCTCGATGAAACGGCCGAGACTTTCAATTCCGATATTGACTACCCAATAAACAAGAGCAACGGAGATGAAACGTTCAAAATAGCGATAATCGGCTCCACCCAAAATTTGAGCCTGGGCAAAGACTTCTACAACACCTGCACTAAAAGCTAGAGAAGTTCCCTTGGTCAAACCGATAAGGGAGTTAATCAAAGTCGGCGTCGCTACCACCGCCGCATTTGGAATAATCACACGACGATAAACTTGCGCACGAGTCATACCCAAACTACGCGCTGCCTCAATTTCACCTGGATTAACAGAAAGGATGGCTGCACGAATCGTTTCACTTGCATAAGCCGCCTCATTAAAAGCAAAGGCCACAATCGCAAAAAGCGCTGCTGGAATCGCATTGATATTGAAACCAGTTCCCCATTGTTGGTTGATAGCTTTCAGTGCCAAAGGAATTCCGTAGTAGGTCAACATAAGTTGGACTAGGATTGGGGTACCTTTTAAGAAGCTGACGAAAAAGGCCTGCAAGGGATATAGAATCTTAACACGATTGATCTTAACAATGGCAAAAATCAAGGCAAGTAGCAAACCAAAGAGTGCACCTCCGAGCGTCAACATCAAGGTTGTAGGCAGTTGTTGGACAATTCTTGGAATTCCATCAAAGACCGAACGCAAACTAAAGAGTTTACCATCCGGAATGAGTTGCATCAAACTTTGGTACCAATCTGATGCTAAAAATGTTGTAACAGTCATAAAAACATCCTCTCCTGATAATGATTCATTCTACCATACTTCTGCTCGCAAGCAAATTATTTGCTACGGGCTGCTCAGACTTTGTCTATCTTCTAGTTTATCACACTTTAAAACAGGGAGGCTATATATTTTACCTATCAAGGAGATAAATAAAAACTATCTCAAACCTAAGTTGTCATAGGTTTTTCTATAGCCGATTTGTTTAACAGCACCATTCTCCACCAAAATTGGACGTTTCAATAACATGCCATCACTCGCTAGAAGCTTGGCTGCTTCTTGTTTTGACAAACTTCCCACCTTATCTTTCAAGCCCAGTTCACGGTATTTGATCCCGCTAGTATTGAAAAATTGTTTCACTTCAAAACCAGAAGTTTCCAACCAGTTCAAAATCACGTCTTCACTTGGGGTTTCTTCTACGATGTGGATATTTTGGTATTCCAGTCCAAGTTTATCCAATTCATTTTTTGCTTTCTTACAAGTTGAACATTTTGGATATTCGATAAATTCTAACATCTTCTTTTCTTTCTATTTTTTATTTTCTTGAAATACTACACCTTCATGTTGCAAGAGCCAGGCTTTCTTTTCGACTCCCGATGCATAGCCTGTCAGACGATTGCCTGACCCCAGCACACGATGACAGGGTACAAGGATGGACCAAGGATTACGTCCCACTGCTCCGCCAATCGCTTGGGCAGAAGCCACTTGCAGGTCTTGAGCTATTTGTCCGTAAGTTACTGTTTGACCATAAGGAATGGCCTGTAAGTAAGCCCAGACCCGCTTTTCAAAATCTGTTCCAATAGGAGCCAAAGGTAAGTCAGATAGATCCTGAACACTGCCTTCGAAATAGGTATCTAAATAGGAAATAACTTGCTCTAATACAGGATGGCTACCAACTTCTTCTATCGTTTCATCCCCTAATCCCCTCTCAAAATGCTTCTGGTCCTGTACCCAAATTCCATACAGATATTGCTCGTCAGCAACTAAGGATAAGGTCCCAATTGGCGACGGGTAGAGCATTTTTGCGTACTTTTTCTGCTTCATTTTTTTAATTTCTGATAGGCCAAACGTTCCCCGTCAACTGGAACCTTACCGACCTGCTGGAATCCTAGCTTTTCAAAAATATGCTGCATGGCCTTGTTTTCTGCATGCGTATCTGAACGAAAATCTAGATAATCAAAACCTTCAATCAAGCCTTCTAGGAAAGTCTGAGCAACACCTTGTCCTTGGACATCTGCTGCCACAGCGATACGGTGAAAGATCAGATATTCTGATTCTCCACCCTGCCAATTTCCTTCATAAATGGCTTCATAGGCTTCCTCTGGGCTCTTGGCCACAGCAGCATAGGCTAACAGCTCTCCCTCTTCTAAGGCCACATAGGCTTGACCAGAGATGATATCATCAATAATGATGTCGGCATTTGGATAGCCATTTTGCCACTGGTCGCTACCTGACTCAGCTAAGCACTTTTTAGCATCCTCCATCACCTGCATAATCGCATCTACTTCGTTTGGAAAAGCTAAACGAATCTCCATCTTTTCCCCTCATTTCTAACTATTTTCTCTCATCATAGCATAATTTAAAGCTTTCTACAAGCAGTTGAAACTTGACTTTTATTTTTTATTATTTTATAATCTAGTTATCGAAACTAGATATAAAGGAGTTGGAAATGAATTCTAACTTTTCCTACCCAAAATGGGAAGACATTCCAAACATTGACCTCTATCTGGATCAGGTTTTACTCTATGTCAATCAAGTCTGTGCCCCTATCTCTCCAGATAAGGACAAGGGGCTAACAGCATCCATGGTCAATAACTATGTCAAACATGGTTACCTGACAAAGCCAGACAAGAAAAAATACCAACGCAAACAGATTGCCCGTTTGATTGCCATCACCACTCTCAAGTCTGTCTTTTCGATCCAAGAAATCGCTCAGACCCTCAATACTCTGCAAACTCAAGCGAGCTCAGACCAGCTCTACGACGCTTTTGTAGACTACATGAACCATGGGATTGATCCAGAAAATCCTATTATCCAAACCAGCTGTCAAACGGTTAAACTCTATCATCAAACTCTAAACTTAATCCTTAGCAAAGAAGAGGAGGAAATCCAATGAATACCAGTCTAAAGCTCAGTAAAAAACTCAGTTTTGGAGAGGAAATTGCTAATAGCGTGACCCATGCTGTGGGTGCCGTTATCATGCTCATCCTACTCCCCATTTCATCCACCTATAGTTATGAAGCACATGGATTTTTATCATCTTTTGGTGTTTCTATCTTTGTTATCAGTCTATTTCTCATGTTCCTCTCGTCAACCATTTACCACTCTATGGCTTATGGTTCGACCCACAAATACGTCTTGCGAATCATCGACCATTCTATGATTTATGTGGCTATCGCAGGCTCTTATACGCCAGTCGTATTGACTTTGATGAATAACTGGTTTGGCTATCTGATCATTGCCATTCAGTGGGGAACGACCATCTTTGGCATCCTCTATAAAATATTTGCTAAAAAGGTCAATGAAAAATTCAGCCTTGCTCTTTACCTGATTATGGGCTGGTTGGTTCTAGCTATCATTCCTGCCATTATTAGTCAAACAACACCAATTTTCTGGAGTCTTATGGTAACTGGTGGGCTCTGTTACACAGTTGGAGCTGGATTTTACGCTAAGAAAAAACCTTATTTCCACATGATTTGGCATCTCTTTATCCTAGCTGCGTCTGCACTCCAATATATCGCGATTGTTTATTACATGTAAAAAAGTTGAGAATCTTTTCTCAACTTTTTTCTTTACACATATTGATAAAATACTGGTGCAAGCGAGCATCATCTGTCAATTCTGGATGGAAAGAGGTTACCAGCATATTCTGTTCTTGAGCTGCAACGATTTGATCATCAACTGTTGCTAGAATTTCTACACCCTCTCCAACACTGCTGATAATAGGACCACGGATAAAAGTCATGGGAATCTGACCGACTCCCTTACATTCTGCCTCTGTATAGAAGCTTCCTAGTTGGCGTCCATAAGCATTACGCTCTACTACTATATCCATAGTCGCTAGATGACTTTCTTCCTGAGAAGTAATTTTCTTAGCCAGCAAGATTAAGCCCGCACAAGTTCCAAAGACTGGTAAGCCATTGAGAATAGCTTCTCTTAGAGGAAGCAGCATGTCCTGGTCTCGCAAGAGCTTGCCCATGGTTGTAGACTCACCGCCAGGCAAAATCAAACCAGACAAGTCACTCTGATGTTGTTGAAAATCATCTAAATTTCTGATTTCGACACTAGTGACTCCTAATTTATCTAGCACTTTTGCATGTTCTGCAAAGGCTCCTTGCAAGGCCAATATTCCGATTTTCATCTATTTTCCTCGCTCTGCCATAAGAATTTGGATTTCATTCTCATTGATACCAACCATGGCTTCCCCTAGATCTTCAGAGATTTGAGCCAAAATTTGAGGATTTTGGTAGTTGGTCACCGCTTTGACAATGGCACTTGCTCGTTTAACAGGATCTCCTGACTTGAAAATACCTGAACCGACAAAGACGCCCTCTGCCCCCAATTGCATCATCAGAGCAGCATCTGCTGGTGTTGCCACACCTCCGGCTGCAAAGTTGACAACTGGCAATCTTCCATGTTCATGGACGTATTGAACCAATTCAACAGGGACTTGCAAGTCCTTAGCAGCTACGTAGAGCTCATCTTCACGTAGATTTTGAATACGACGAATTTCCTGATTCATCATGCGCATATGACGAACGGCTTGAACGATATCTCCTGTACCCGGTTCTCCTTTTGTCCGAATCATGGAAGCGCCCTCAGCAATACGACGTAAGGCTTCTCCCAAGTCCTTAGCTCCACAGACAAAAGGAACTTGGAATTCCTTCTTATCCACATGGAAACGGTCGTCAGCTGGAGAAAGCACTTCACTTTCATCGATATAGTCGATCTCAATGGCCTCTAAAATCTGAGCTTCTACAAAATGCCCGATTCTAACCTTGGCCATCACTGGAATGCTCACCGCTTCTTGGATTTCTTTAATCATCTTTGGGTCACTCATACGGGAAACACCGCCAGCTGCACGAATATCAGCTGGAATCCGCTCTAAGGCCATAACAGCAGCCGCGCCAGCAGCCTCTGCAATACGGGCCTGTTCAGGATTTTGTACATCCATGATAACACCGCCCTTGAGCATCTGCGCCAAGTTTTTATTTAGTTCATAACGATTTTCAGTCATTTCTTTTTCCTCTTTACTTGTATTGGTAGCTACCATTCCATTTTAAGCCAGAAAAGAATGAACCTCAAGATAAAAAAATCATAATTGTATGGGTACAAAATGATTAAAAAACTATCTGACCTTAACTTAAGGCCAGATAGCTCATTTTTTTATTTTTCAGCTGTAAGTGCAGCCATTGTGATGTAGTTGTATGGTTTATTGAAGTGTGGCAAGAAGAATAGGTCTGTTAAGGCCAATTTATCAATTGTCACATGCTCTTGGATAGCAAGTGAGAACATGTGGATTCCCATACTGATAGCAGAATCACGTGATACCATTTGAGCACCAAGAATTTCACGGCTGTCTTTGTCAAAGACAATCTTGATAGCAACTTCGTGGTTGTCATGTTTGATAAATTCAGGTTTTTGAAGATCGTTAAAGCCAGTTTCAGTTGCGTTATAACCAGCAGCTTTTGCTTTCTCAAGAGTCAAACCAGTTGAAACCATGTGAAGTCCGTAAATTGAGATACCGTTTGATCCTTGCACACCGATTCCTTCAAGTTCATGTCCACAAGCATTGTAAGCACCAACGATACCAGTACGAACAGCATTTGAAGCAAGCGCGATGTAGCTAGTGTCTTTACGAGCGTTGTCATAAACAGTTGCACAGTCACCAACAGCGTATACACCTGGAATAGATGTTTCTTGTTTCTTATCTACAAGAAAGGCACCGTTGCGGAAGAGTTCAATCTTACCATCAGCAAGGGCCGTGTTCGGACGGAAACCAACTGCAAGAACCACCATATCCACATCAAATGTTTCTTTGTCTGTTACCAGGCGTTCAACTTTACCATCACCTTGGATTGCTTTTACTGTTTGACCTAGTGCCAAGCGGATGTTATGATCTTCCAAGTTCTTCGCCATCATTTGAGTGAAGTCTTTGTCATAGTAACCATTTAAGACAGTGTCTACGATATCTACTAGAACCACTTCTTTTCCAAGACGCTCGAAGGCTTCAGCAAGTTCTACACCGATGTAACCACCACCAACAACGGCAATGCGCTCAAGGTGTTTGCTCTTGTCTTCAAGTTTCTCAATAACTTCTTCAGCGTTTTGGTACAACTTAACAAATTGGACATTTTCAAGTGTTGCTTTGAATTCGCGGTTACCCTTAACAATTTCAACACCTTCGATTGGAGGCAAGATTGGAGTTGAACCAGTCGCAAAGATTAATTTGTCGTAAGATTCTTTGTGTTCTTGACCTTCAACTTCTGCAGTCACAACTTTATTATCGTAGTCAATTGAAAGAACTGGTGAGTTCATGTAAACTTTAGCACCTTTTGCTTCCAATTTTTCTTTATCAGAGTAGAAGAGACCTTCTGGGCCATCAATTTGTTCCCCGATCCAAAGCGCCATTCCACAACCAAGGAATGAAATATTTGAGTTTTGGTCAAATACAACGATTTCATTTTCATGTCCGAAGTTGTCCAACATAGTATTGATACATGCTGTACCAGCGTGGTTAGCACCAACTACAACGATTTTACTCATAGAAAAATTCCTACCTTTAATTTATGATTTACCTTTCTAGTATAACATTTACTGTTAGCGTTTACAAGGAATTTGCTTAGATTTCTCTTTTTTTCAGTAAAAAGAGCCTTATTATATTAATTGTTTTGAGTTCCTATCCCATATTTTATATTTTTTAAGCATATTTCTTGACTTTTTGTCAAAAATTATTTGTGAAAACGCTGACTTTATGTTATGCTAGAAACATGGAAAGAAAATGTAAGGGGTTAAATCATCATAGAATTTAACATAACTTAGAAGATTTCCTATGAAGTAGAAAGGAGTTGGTAGCTTGCCTCTTCGTTCACGTTCTGAACGGCTAATGGGAACAACTATCACCATTTCATTAGTAGATGAACAGGCCGATTGCCTGCTTCAAGGAGCCTTTGATTTGCTCAAAGAACTCGAGTACCGCTTCAACGCCAACAGTCAAGAATCCGAACTGATGGAAATCAATCATCGGGCTGGAATTGCACCTGTAAAGGTCCATCCTGACCTGTTTGAACTGATTGCTCTTGGATTAGAACACAGCCTAGCTCCATCTAGCCACCTCAATATCAGTATTGGTCCCTTGATTCAAACCTGGCGAATTGGCTTTTCAGATGCCCGACTCCCAGAGCTAAACGAAATCGAAGCTGTCTTGCCTCTAGTTGACCCACATTTTATCAAGTTAGATCCGACTAGCTCTACTGTCTTTTTAGAGAAGAAAGGGATGAAGCTTGATTTAGGTTGCTTAGCTAAAGGCTATAGTGCAGATAAGGTTGCTCAGTATTTAAAAGCACACGGAGTCACTTCTGCCTTGATCAATCTCGGAGGAAATATCCTCACCATCGGGAACAATCAAGCCAAAGAAGGGAAAGCCTGGCAAATCGGTATTCAAGATCCGCGAAATCCTCGTGGCAATCATCTCCTAACCATTCCTGCTTCTAACAAATCCGTTGTCACTTCAGGTATCTATGAACGCCACCTGACAGTAGATGGAAAAGACTATCACCATATCTTTGATAGTGAGACAGGATTCCCTGTCGAAACCGAACTCGCTAGCCTAACGATTATCTCTGATAAATCCGTTGATGGTGAGATTTGGACAACGCGCCTTTTCGGAGAACGAAGCGCTTCTATCCTCTGGCAAGTCGAAAGTTTAGATGGTATTGAAGCCATTCTCATCGACAAAGAGGGACGCATTGCATGTTCTTCAGGCCTTCAAAATTGTATTATGTAAAAAGAGAAAGGAAATCTCATGCTAAAACTTATTGCCATTGTTGGAACGAACTCTAAACGTTCTACAAACCGCCAATTGCTCCAATACATGCAAAAACACTTTGCTGATAAAGCTGAAATTGAACTCGTTGAAATCAAGGATATTCCTGTTTTCAACAAACCAGCGGATAAACTTCTTCCTGCTGAAATTCTTGAAATTGCTGCTAAAATCGAAGCATCTGATGGTGTCATTATCGGTACTCCTGAGTACGATCACTCTATCCCTGCAGTTTTGATGAGTGCTCTTGCTTGGCTATCTTATGGAATCTACCCACTTTTGAACAAACCAATCATGATCACTGGTGCTTCATATGGTACACTTGGTTCATCTCGTGCCCAATTGCAACTTCGTCAAATCTTGAACGCTCCTGAAATCAAGGCAAATGTTCTACCAGATGAATTCTTGCTCTCACACTCTCTTCAAGCATTTAACCCAAGTGGCGACTTGGTTGACCTTGATGTCATCAAGAAATTGGATGCCATCTTTGATGACTTCCGTATCTTTGTGAAAATTACTGAAAAATTGCGCAATGCACAAGAATTGCTTCGCAAAGATGCTGAAGAATTCGACTGGGAAAATTTGTAAGATAGGAGACCGAAAGAATGAAATTTGTTGGACTTGTTGGATCAAACTACGATCAATCATATAACCGCAAACTCTTGGAATTTATCCGCCGCAATTTCAAATTCAAATTTGAATTAGAAGTTCTTGAAATCGACGAAGTTCCAATGTTTAACCAAGACGAAAAATGGGATGAAAGTTTCCAATTGCGATTCTTGTATAACAAGATTACACGTGCTGATGGTGTCATTATCGCTACTCCTGAGCACAATCACACTATCTCAGCTTCTCTCAAATCTGTACTTGAATGGCTTTCATACGAAGTTCATCCATTTGAAAACAAACCTGTTATGATTGTGGGAGCATCATACTACGACCAAGGAACTTCACGTGCCCAAGTTCACCTTCGTAAGATCCTTGACGCTCCAGGTGTCAATGCCTACACGCTTCCAGGTAACGAATTCCTTCTTGGTAAAGCCAAGGAAGCTTTTGATAACAATGGAAACATCACCAACGAAGGAACTGTTAAATTCCTTGAAACTTGCTTAGATAACTTTGTTAAATATGTAGGAGTCGTTTCGAAATTGAAAAAACCAAAACCAATCGAACCAGAAGACTTGGATTGTGGAAGACCAATTGCTACAACCATTACAGAAGTTGACCCTGACGATCCAGAATGGGTAGAAAAAGTTGCAGCAATCACTGGTGCTGTTTCTGGTGATACCTATGTCAAATTGGACCACGGTATCCTTACAGTTAACCAAATCGATATGTTCTTGAAAGCTATGCCATTTGAATTGACATACGCTGACGATAACAACCAATTCCTCTACTACAACAACGCTCACCAAGATCCAGATACCATGTTTGCCAAACGTGTACCACCTCAATCAGGTAACCGTATGTCGACTGTTCATGGTTCTCTTCCGCCAGCACGCATGAAGAATGTAGAGTGGGTTATCGGAACACTTCGCAACGGAAACCAAGAATACGTTCGTACTATCGTTCCAGGTTCTCCTGCAGGTGTCATCAACACACACAACTACCAAGCAATGTACTATCCTGATGGATCATACGCTGGTATCAATGAAATCGTCTTTAACTTCCAACCATGGCTTGACTGGTACCTAAAAGAGACTGGTCAACGTTTGGTGGGTGGTAGCGGACCATTTGCTCCTGCAGCTGGAGGTCATGGAGACGCTGATGCTACTTCTGGCGCTTCTGATTCAGGTGATGCTGGAGGCCACGGTGGTGACGCTGACGCTACATCTGGCGCAAGCAACTAAGAGACCAAAAGGAGCCATTTGGCTCCTTCTTTTTTATTATAACAGAAAAGGGGAATGTAAATCATCTACACCCCCTTTCATTTTATGAGTTAGGATCATCTATACTACGGCCGTGCAAACCTTTTTCACGTTGTACTTGGCGTAGTTTTTCTGGTGTAACGTCATTTCCTTCCTCGTCCACAATTTTAATTCCTTCAATGTGGTGGCGAACAGAACGACGATAGCCTTCGATATACTCCTCACGAAGTTTAGCTTGTTCCACTTTTTCAGCAGAAGTTAAGCCTTCTGTTTTTTTCTTTTTAGCAAGCTCGTTAATACGATCAATTTTTTTAGGATCCATGTTACCCTCCTTTATGATAAGGTTTAATCCGTTTAACAGATTTTACTTGGTATTGATTTGGTTGAAACGTGCAAGTTTCGCTGCTTTCTTGGTTAGTTGAGACAAGATAGCCAAGCGATTTTGTCGGACAGCCTGATCTTCAGCCATTACCATGGTATTTTCAAAGAAAGCATCAATAATTGGGCTAAGTGCAAAGAGTTGTTCTAATTGCTGACTTGCAGTTCCTGACAAAACAAGTGATTCTACGGCTTCTGCCAAGGCTTTCTCTTCTTCATTCTCAAAGAGAGCAGGATCAACAGTATCAGTTCCTTCGGCTTTTTCAGCCAAGTTAAAGGCACGTGAGAGGGATTCGACAGATGGTTTGAAGTCTTCTTTCTTGCTTGCTTCTACGAGAGCACTTGCTGCTTCTAGCATATCTGCCACAACAAAGTTTGAACCTTCTAGAACTGCTTCCTTGATATCTTTTGGAGTTGAACCCATCATCTTATCAACACGAGCCTTGATAAAGTCCATAACCTCTGATTTATTTTCATAAGTCAAGCTGTCGAATTTCAACGTATAAAGGCTATCAATCAGCTCATCCATAGCAATGTGCCAACCAAAGGCATCCAAGATACGAACTACACCTTGCGTCGCGCGACGAAGGGCATAAGGGTCATTAGAACCTGATGGAATCAAGCCTACTGAGAAGAAACTCAAAATCGTATCCAATTTGTCTGCAATGGCTAGAATGGCTCCAACCTTGCTCTCTGGAAGAGCTCCGTCAGCTGATGTAGGCATGTAGTGTTCACGAATAGCAGCTGCAACTGCTGGAGTTTCACCAGCAAGAAGGGCATATTTCTCCCCCATAATACCTTGGAGCTCATCAAACTCACCAACCATACCCGTCAACAAGTCAAACTTGTAAATAGCCGCTGCGCGAGCTAGATCAACCGTTTCATCCACTGACAAACCAGCTTTTTCTGCCAAGAGAATGGCAATCTGCCCCGTACGAATCATGTGTTCACGAAGAGAACCAATCTTTTCGTGGAAGGTCACATGGTTCAATTTTTCAACAAGGTCAGAAATAACCAATTTTTGGTCTTCACGCCAGAAGAATTCTCCGTCTTCCAAACGAGCAACTAAGACTTTTTCATTTCCTTTGATGACATTTTCCAAATGCTCTGCGTTTCCGTTACGGACTGAAATGAAGTTTGGTAAGAGTTTACCATCTTGATCACGAACAACGAAGTAACGTTGGTGTTCCTTCATCGAAGTCACCAAAACTTCTTCTGGAACGTCAAGGTATTTAGCATCAAAACTACCCATAAAGGCAGTTGGGTATTCAACCAAGTTCAAGACTTCGTTCAGCAAGTCAGCATCAATTTCGATGCGTACACCATGCTCAGCTTCGATTACCTTGATTTGGTCAATAATCATTTGCTCACGTTCACGAGGATCCGCAATTACAAATTGTTTACGAAGGTCTTCTTCATAGCTCAATGCTGACTGAATCTTAGTTTCTTGTCCCAAGAAACGATGGCCGCGACTCACACGACCGCCCTTGATATCAAGGAAATCCAAATCAAACTCTTGCTCGTCCAAGAGAACTGTCAAAGTGTGTACAGGGCGGATATATTCAAAAGTGTTGTTAGCCCAGTGCATGCTGACAGGGAAAGTTAGTGACTTCAAGACGTCTACTACACCTGGAACAATGGATTCAACCGGTTGGCCCACTTCTTCCTTAGTAACATAGACATATTCTTCACCCTTGATTTCACGGAATTCAATATCTTCAACTGTCAAGCCTTTTCCACGGACAAATCCTTGAGCTGCTTTAGTGAAGTTTCCATCACTATCCAAGGCAATTTTCTTTGCTGGTCCCTTGAAATCTTCTGTCAAATCAGACTGTTTGTCTGCAAGACCAGTCACACGAACAGCCAAACGGCGTGGCGTTGAGAAAGTTTGAATGGCTTCAAAAGACAGGCGATTTTCTTTGAGGAAGGCCGCCATTTTTTCACCTAGTTGTCTTTCGCTTGGAGTTACTACGTAGGCTGGTAACTCTTCAAGACCGAGTTCTACTAATAAGTTTTTTGTCATGTTTTTTCTCCGAAAGGTATCTTTTTATTTTCCAGTTTGCCTTATGTGATTGGCACGCAAGCAACCGACTCCGTCGTTTCATTGCTAAAATTGGATCCGAAAGTCTCCAATTTTGCCTAGTACCCTTAGCTTCACTAAGGATACCTTCATCACTGCGGCAACTGGATCAGGGCTCGCTCTGTTCGCCCATTTTCGTAATTTGTCACTCTCTTTATTCTGCGTCTTCTGCTAAGAGTTTAGTTCGTGTTGCTTCATCTAAAAGCGGGTAGCCTAGGCGTTTGCGTTCTGCGACAAAGGTTTTGGCTACGACACGGGCCAAGTTACGGATACGAGCGATATAGCCCGCGCGCTCTGTTACGGATACGGCACCACGCGCGTCAAGCAGGTTAAAAGTGTGTGAACATTTGAGAACATAGTCATAGGCAGGGTGAACCAAGCCTTCTGCTAGTGCACGACCGGCTTCTTTTTCAAACTTATCAAAGTTTTCAAGCAACATCTCTTGATCCGAAATTTCAAATGAATATTTTGAATGCTCGTACTCAGGCTGGATGAAAATTTCTCCATATTTTACACCATCAGCCCATTCGATATCATAGACAGAATCTACTTCCTGAATATAAGAAGCCAAGCGTTCCAAACCATAAGTAACTTCCGCAGTCACAGGACCAGTTGCCAATCCACCGACTTGTTGGAAATAAGTAAACTGAGTGATTTCCATCCCATCAAGCCAAACTTCCCAACCAAGTCCAGCTGAACCAGTTGATGGGTTTTCCCAGTTGTCCTCAACGAAACGAATATCGTGCTCCAAAGGATTGATACCCAATTTTTCCAAAGACTCAAGGTAAAGTTCTTGAATGTTTGATGGAGAAGGCTTCATCACCACTTGGAATTGGTGGTGTTGGTAAAGACGGTTAGGGTTTTCCCCATAACGACCGTCAGCAGGACGACGTGATGGCTCTACATAAGCCGCATTCCATGGCTCAGGCCCGATGGCACGAAGGAAAGTGTACGGACTCATGGTTCCCGCACCTTTTTCATTGTCATAAGCCTGCATGAGCATACAACCTTGGTCATTCCAAAATTGTTGCAAAGTCAAAATAATTTCTTGAAATGTTAATTTCTTAGACATTGAATACTCCTTAATAAAAAATGATTTCTTGCGACACGAGTCTGCCTCGTCGATTATACGAGGCAAGACGAGTTAGTACTGCGTCTAGCTCAGCACCCTAGTACTGAGCGTAGGGCAGTCCGACTGTAAGGAGGTTTCTGCCACTGACGTAGTGGAAAGTCAATTTTTTAGACATTGTTTACTCCTTTATTTATATTATCTTCTTAGGTTTATTTATCAAGCAACCAAGAAAAAGCTGGGTTCTGAAAAATATGACGTTTGGGAACAGTTTGTAAATTCTGATCGCATTCATCTATTGTTCCTAATTTCAAAGCGCAAACTTCTGGTATATTTTCTTGAGTAGTGAAAATTTGACTATGACAGTTCTGGCAATAATAACGTTGTTTCCCTGGAGATGAACTGTAGGTAACCAAATTCTCTTTTTCCATACAATGCCAGGTTTTTGCTGCTAACTTTGGCATTAACTGTGTAGGCCGACGCAGTTGCTTTCCGACAGAATGAGCAATGGCAAAAAACTATTTCCGATAATTCTTCATCTAGAGTGTAGGTGACTGCTTTACATAAACAAGATCCTTTAATCATTATGTTCCTTTCCTCTTGGGTATTTGACGAAATTCAAAAAGAACCGAATTTCAACACCCAAGCCTTGCGACTAGGGGCGTCAGAAACGCGGTTCCACCCTAATTTATTACTTCATTGTTTTTAAAAATACGACAGAAAGCGCCAGTTCCTTATCTTGTTCTGCTTGGCTCCCACTGTCCCAAGTTCGCTTGAAGAACGCCATAAGACTTTCTTTCCTGTTGAATATTATATCAGAAAGGCACGAAATTTACAATTCTTTTTCTTACTTTCTAAAAATCCATCTCATCCACACGTGGTGCACCAGAAGTCACCGAGATAGTCTTTAAGATTTCTCGCTCTTCTGTGCTGAGTTCAATCCCAAAACAGTCAAGATTGCTCTGGATGCGAGAGGCTGTCACTGACTTAGGTAGTGGTAAGAAGCCTTCTGCCAAACTCCAAGACAAGGCGATTTGAGCCACTGATTTCCCATGCTTTGCAGCAATTTCTTGGACTTCTTTCTTGTCAAATAACTCTCCTTGCCCAAAAGGTCCCCAGGCCTCTAGGAGAATTCCCTTCTCTCTGCAGTAGTCAACCACTTCCTCTTGATAAACTCCAGGTGCCAAGCGCACCTGATTGACCGCTGGAATGATTCTTGCCGTCTCAAGCAAGGCATCCAAATGCTTGGGAAGGAAATTACTAACTCCGATAGCACGGATTTTACCTTCTTTATATAGGTCCTCCATCGCTCTCCAGACTTCAGCATTACGAGTTTTCCATGCGTCATTTTCTCTTAGTGGTTTTGGATTTGGCCAATGGATAAGGTACAAATCTAGATAGTCCAATCCCAGTTTTCCCATTGATTGCTCAAAAGCTTGGCGAGCTTCTTCATAGCTGTGATTGGTGTTCCAGAGTTTGGTTGTTACAAAGATTTCTTGGCGTGGAATACCGCTATCCCGAATAGCGCGACCAACACTCTCCTCATTTTTGTAGATAGCTGCAGTATCGATATGGCGGTAGCCAGCTTTTAAGGCTTCTAAAACAGCTTGGTAGGCTACTTCTCCGTTTTCAGCTTTCCAGGTCCCAAATCCTAAAACTGGGATTGAAACTCCGTTATTAAGGGTATAAGCTTTCATCGTTTTTCCTTTCTATGTGAAGAAAATCTAAAGAAACAATGCCTGATTACCAGTACACTTGCTCCTTTAGATTTTAATAATTATTGATCACGGTCATAATACATTTCGTGAGCTTTCAAGCGAGAGTTGAGCATTTCCGGAATCGTCACAAATGTATAACCTTGTTCTTTCAGATATTCTATAATCTTTGGAAGAGCATTAACTGTAGCGCCATGAATATCATGCATAAGAACAATCGATCCATTACGAACCTGATGCTGAATCTCTGTCAAAATAGCTGTCTCATTCTTACTCTTCCAGTCCAAACTATCCACATTCCACATGATAAAGCTCAAGTCCAGACTGTTACGGATATCATCTGTAATGGCACCATAGGGCGGACGCATGAGTTTAGAACTCGAACCTAGAACCTTGGTCAAGGCATCTTCTGTATCCGTGATTTGCTTTTTAGCATCTTCAAGAGTCAATTTGGAAAGAACGGGATGATCCCAGCTGTGGTTTCCCACAACATGTCCTTCTGATTTCATTCGTTTCAGAAGATCTTCCTTGCCAGCAATGTTTTTACCAAGTACAAAGAAGGTCGCCTTTACATTGTACTTAGCTAATGTATCCAAAGCTTGTGTAGTTGTAGCTGGATTTGGTCCATCATCAAAGGTCAAGGCTACAACTTTTTTATTTTTCTGAGCAAAGTAAGCTTGATAGAGTTCAGCATCCTTTTCTAATAGATAAGAGGAATCCAAAACATCAAAGAAACTGGATATTGGTAGAGAAATTTCCTCCAGAGTCTCCCCTGAATTAGCAGGATAAAGGATGATTTGACTATCTTTATAATCAAAGCTCCATGACGACAAATCTTGGTCTGTAAAGTTTTTTAGGACCTGATCAATTTTTGTCTGGTCAAGTTTCTTATCTTCTAGAGTTGATTTGATTTGACTCAGTAAGAGTTCCTTAGCCTTGCTTGCATCTTTGAAAAGTTTACTGAGATCAAAAGTTTTCCCATCTTCAGTCAAGAAAACTTTCCCCAAAGAAGTATTTTCTTTTTCTTCAACCTTTGTTGCAGACAAATCGTAGACTTGCTTACTGATATTACGAGCAAGAACTCCCTTTAAAACAGGATCCAATTGCTCGGTATAATAAAAGACCAAATCCTCTTTATCTTCCAGCTTTTCTTTAATATCCTGGTTGATTTTTTCCCTAACAGGCGCAATGACTTCCTCCCCTTGAAGAGGGTAGTAGGCAATCACTTCAGCTTGACCTTTTCGGAAATGGTCTTTCTGACTTCCTGCGTTGAATTGTTGGTCTTTTTCGTTTTTTAAGGCTTCAATTTTTTGTTCATAGGACTGTTTCTGCAAAATCTTGTACCCAATCACGCCACCTAGGCAGATCATAGCAAGACTTAAAATACCTACTAAAACAAGTAATACATTTCTCTTTTTATCGTGGGAAACACGCTTCTCTCTATTTTTCTTCATACCTCCATCATATCAAATCAGAACTATAATTTCAATGATAAATCGATATTCTTCTATTTTTGAAAGAAATAATAAAAAGCCTAGATGATCTAAGCTTTTCAGGTATTAGAAGCGAATCGCTTCACGTGTTTTTTCATAAGAAGAAACAAAGCGATTTGTGACTCCTGGTTCTGCAACTTCCAAGGCCTGAGAAATCTTCTCAAATGATGCCTTGTAGTCAAATTCTTTTTCGAAAATTTCAAGTGCTTCATTGAAAGCCTCTTGGATACGTTCATCAAATGAACGGTAACGGTTTGAGTATTGCAAGAGTTGCTCAGTTAAAGTTGCATATTGAACAATATCGTAGGTTTCTGTTTCAAGTGCTTCCATATCATTGGTTGCGACTTCAAGAATTCGTTTAACGGATTCAATATTCACTTGCGCTTGATCTAGCTCAGCTATCAAATCTTCTGTATTGTGGCTTGCAGTAAAGAAGAGTTTCAAGAAACTTTGAGGAATACCTGGCAAGTTTCTCTTCTCCATGTATCGTTTAATGGTATGCAAACGATTCACATAAATATTTGCTTTTTGACGAGCATTGAGATCGTCTTTTTCGATTTTGGCAAGTCGTTCGCTCACAGAGATTTGCTCATCTTCAATATCCTTAAGGTTGCTTTGCAGCATTTCCATCTGTTCTTCAAGAACAGAGAAGGCTTGAGTTGGCTCACCTTGATCCTCTGTTACCTCTAAGATAGCTGTATCAAGTGCTGCCAATTCTGCTTGAAGACGGCGAACATGATTTCCATCACTTTCTGGGAGAAGATAGGTTTTATTTAAGCGTTCAAGATCCTGAACCAAAACCTGATTATTTTCTTTCAAGTGATTGAGGTAAGTTGGCAATGTTGAAAGAAGACTTTCAACGACTTTTTGAGCTGTAATTTCACGCGTGAAAATATCGTAGAGCGCATTAATCTCTTCTTGGATTTGTGTATTTTCATACTCCGCATTGTCCAATTCCAACTGGCGGATGTTTTCTTGATTATTTTTCAAGGATTCATGTAAAAGTTGGAAGCGTGACTCAATGTCCGTTTCAGTGAAGTGATAATTAGCATCTAAGAGTTTACGGTAGCCTTCCTCCAAATCTTCCAATTGTTCTGGCAGTTCCTTTGTCAAGGTTTCAACAAGAGCTGGAATTCGTTCAACGATATGTGCCAAAGCAAGAATATGATTTTCAGTTGAATCAAGAATTGCTGCAGCTTCAACTGGGTCACCTGAAGAGTTCAAGGTTACAAATTGAGAAAACTCTGATTGGATATTTTCTAATTGTTTCTCAATTTCAGGAAGGGCTTTACCATACTGTTCCGAATTTTCTGCTACAGTATGTTGCAGATTTTCAAATAAGTCCAAAGCATGCAGAACACGTCCGCTATTCTTAGACTCTTGTTTTTCAAGTTCTGAAAGCGCATTGCGAATCGCCGCAATGTCTTCTTCAATTAAATCAATTTGACTTTCGATTTGATCAATTTGATGAGTCGCTTTGAAAAAGCGAAAAGAATTATTATAGCCTTCAGCCTCAAACAGGTTATTTTCAATATCAGCAAATGAGTTAAGGGATAAATCGACCCATTTTTGATTCCATTCACGGAAAGTTACCTGACTTTGACCAATCAAATGCATGTTTTTAACCGCTTCAACCTCATCATTTACAGGAAGGTTGTAGAGTTCTTCTTTTCTTTCTTCGAGGGCCGTCAATCTACTTACATTACGCTTACGTAGGAAGATTGCCGCTACATAAGCCAGAATCAAAATGACTGCAATCGCAACCATTAGATAAATTAGTTGTCCATTAGACATATCAAACTCCTTTTATACTAGAAACAATCGTAATGATTATATCATATTTTTTAAACCAAGGGAACTATTTCCCACAATTTTTAGACGTCAAGTGTACTGTAAACAGCATTTTCTTCGATAAATTCGCGACGAGGTTCTACTCGATCCCCCATCAACATATCAAAGATTTTATCAGCTTCTGCTGCATCATCTACTGAAACACGCGCCATCAAGCGGTGTTCTGGATCCATGGTGGTTTCCCATAATTGGTGGTCATCCATTTCTCCCAGACCTTTATATCGTTGGATGGTTGGTTTTGAGCGTCCTTCACTATGACGTGCTAAGGCTTCTTGGAGTTTAATTTCTTGATCCGCACCTGGCTGGATGTATTCTTTGATCTCACTTCCAACTTTAACCCCATAAATCGGTGGTTGGGCAATGTAGACATAACCAGCCTCTAGGATTGGTTTCATGTAGCGGTAAATCAGAGTCAGTAAGAGGGTCCGAATGTGGGCTCCATCGACATCGGCATCAGTCATCAAAACGAGTTTTTGGTAACGAGCCTTAGTGACATCAAATTCTGCCCCAAATCCTGTCCCCATGGCAGTGAAAAGGCTTCGAATTTCTTCGTTGGCAAGAATTTTATCCATGCTAGCTTTTTCAACGTTCAAAATCTTACCACGAATCGGTAGGATAGCTTGGAATTCACGGTTACGACCAGATTTAGCTGATCCTCCAGCTGAGTCTCCTTCGACGATGAAGAGTTCGGTTTCAGCAGGGTTATTTGAAGAACAGTCTGCTAATTTCCCTGGAAGATTGGAAATTTCCAAGCCAGATTTCTTGCGAGTAACTTCACGCGCACGCTTGGCAGCTACACGAGCCTTGGCAGCCAAAATTCCTTTTTCCACGATGCGCTTGGCAATCTGAGGATTCTCCATGAGGAAATCAGAAAAGGCATCGCTAAAGAGACGATTGGTGATCTTAACTACTTCGCTATTTCCCAGTTTGGTCTTGGTTTGTCCTTCAAACTGCGGATTTGGATGCTTGACAGAGATAACAGCAGTCAATCCTTCACGAACATCTTCTCCTGTCAGGTTATCTTCATTGTCTTTTAGCAGTTTATTCTTGCGGGCATAATCATTGATAACACGAGTCAGAGCCGTACGGAAACCTTGCTCATGTGTTCCACCTTCATGGGTATGAATATTATTGGCGAAACTCATGACATTTTCATGGTAACCCGTTGTGTACTGCATAGCTACTTCAACAGTAATGTCATCCATCTCACCGTCTGTGTAGATTGGTTTGTCAAAGATAACATCCTTATTCTCGTTGATATACTCAACGTAGCTAGCAATTCCACCTTCATAATGGTAATGCTTGGTTTGTTCGAGACCTTCGCGCTTGTCTGTGATTGAAATTTGAAGTCCTCGGTTCAAAAAGGCTAATTCTTGAACTCGTTTGTTTAATTTTTCAAAGTCAAATGTTGTTGTTTCTGTAAAAATCTCTGGGTCTGGTGTGAAGTGAACTGTTGTTCCAGTTTTATCTGTATCTCCAACAACCTCAAGATCAGCGACAACATGACCACGATGGTATTCTTGGTAATGAATTTTGCCGTTTTTGTGAACATGGACATCTAGTTGCGTTGAAAGAGCGTTTACTACTGATGAACCCACTCCGTGAAGACCACCTGATACCTTATATCCGCCACCGCCGAATTTTCCTCCAGCATGAAGAACCGTAAAGACTGTCTCAACAGCAGGACGTCCAGTCTTTTCTTGAATATCAACAGGAATTCCACGACCGTCATCCACAACGGTAATGGAATCATCTGGTTCGATAAAGACTTGGATATGACTGGCAAATCCAGCCAAGGCCTCGTCAATAGAGTTATCAACAATTTCCCAGACTAGGTGGTGAAGCCCTTCTTTAGCAGTCGATCCGATATACATACCTGGACGCATACGAACGGCTTCCAAACCTTCTAAAACTTGAATTTGACTGGCATCATAATCCTGTGCCTGTTGGTTTTTGATTTCTTCTGTCATTTTTTTCCTTTTTCTTACATGTCTATTGATCGTCTCAATGTTGCAACATTGTCAAAAAGATAGGCATCTAAGCCTGCAGCTTTACCTGCTTCTACATCAATGTTTCTGTCTCCGATGACCAAACCGGATGTAATATGATATTTATCACGTAAATAAATCATGGACTCAGGATCTGGTTTTCGTTTAAAACCTGAACTGGCAGTCACTACTTCGGTGAAGTAGTTGGCTATCCGGGTCTTAGAAAGAAGTTCCAGAACTTGGTCATTTCGATGAGAAACTAAGAAATGGCGTCCACCCTTATCAGAGATGTCTTTGAGTAACTCTGGAATTCCCTCAAACAAAATCGGGTGCTCTAGCTCACGTGCTTCATTTTCTTTGTAGTTCTCTAAAAAATCCTCGATATCTGGGGCAAATTTCTCAATGGCAAAAGCTGTCGAAACCTTCAAGGCTTCGTAAACACGGTCGTGTTCTTGTTCAATTCCATATTGGGCCAAGGTTTCTACAAAAGCAGCTGTAGAAGTCTCATAATTGTCCAATAGGGTACCACCTAAATCCCATATGTAGTCGTGATATTTCATACCCTTCATTATACCATTTTTTTATGAAAAAAGCGATGATTTCCTAGTTTTTTCCAAGTAAAAAACGAGAGTTTACCTCTCGTCTTAATGTTGATTTCCAAAGACATCTCGATAGAGCATGCCAACTCGTAAACTTTCAGCATCTCCTCCCAACTGCTCCACCAATTCATAGGCAAAGGCAAGGGCTGTTGACGGTCCTCGGCTGGTTGTTAGATTGCCATCCACAACAACTGTTTCCTTTTGGTAAATCCCGTCAGTAATTTGCTCCTGAACACCGTCGTAACAGGTAAAGCGCTTGTCTTTTAAAACACCTGCTTGATGGAGGGCGATTGGGGCTGCACAGATAGCCGAGATCTTCTTTCCCTCTTGGTTAAAGGCTTGAATCTCAGAAATGAGGGCTTGATTATCCCGTAGATTTGCTGATCCAGGCATGCCACCTGGAAGAACGAGTAAGTCATAGTCAGATAAATCACCATCAAAGACACGATCGGCTTTTACCTGAATGTCATGTGATCCTGTCACCTGCTCCTCAAATCCAACCATATCACAGGGAATGTTTGCTCGGCGCAAGACATCGACTACTGTCAAGGCTTCAATTTCTTCAAAACCCTGTGCTAAGATAACTGCAACTTTTGCCATAGTGGCCTCCTTATTTGATTTGTTTTAGAACGACTTTCTTTCGTTTGAATGGAACTTTTCCACTTTTCTCTTCTGCAAGATTGGTCTGGTAACTCATAGACAAGAGGAGACCGACACCGATAAGGTTACTAATAATTGCGGATCCCCCTTGAGAGATGAAAGGTAAAGGTATCCCAGTCAGAGGAAGCAAGCCTGTCACTGCGCCAATATTTTCAAAGATATGAAAGAGCAGCATCATGATAAAACCAGTCGAAATATAGGTATAAAACTGATTATTGGATCTGAGCGTAATCTTCAACATACGATAGATAAGAAGTAAGTACAAAGCAATGACAAAGACTGAACCAATGAAACCAAAATCTTCAGCAATCACTGTGAAAATCATATCACTCTCACGTACTGGAATGAGGAGATTGGACACATTGAATCCTTGTCCAAACAAGCCACCACTTCCAATCGCAATTTGCCCCTGCGCCTGTTGGTAAGTCGTTGTTTGTGCAAAGTCAAAGGGATTGAGCCAAGCCAAGATGCGGTTGATCTGGTAGGTCGGCATTCCAACCTGGTGCAAGAAGGCACGTCCATCTTTGCTTATAAAGATGGCCATGAAGCCTACAACTGCAGTCACTCCTGTAGCAAAAACAGGAATGATAATCTTCCACGAAACCCCTGAAAGGAGAACCATGCCTGCAAAAATAGCTACAAAGACCAAGGCAGTCCCTAAGTCACTTTGTAGGGCTAAAAGGACCAGCACTGGGATGGTAAAGGCAATCATCCAACCAATCAATAGGAAATCCAAGGGAATAGTCCGTCGCCATTCCTTGTGTTTTTGAGTGAATTGTACAATGACTCGAGCCAATATCAAGATGTAGGAAATCTTCATGAACTCAGATGGTTGAAAGAGCGTGGTTCCACCAATCGACACCCAGTTCTTGGCACCTGTAGAAGCTACCAAACTCGGATTGTAAAAAACAAGGGGGAGAACCATCAAGGCCAAGCCTAAGCCATAAAGATAGGGAGTCACCTTCCATAAAAACTCGGTATTGAAGAACATGACGACAAACCCAATGACAAGCCCTAGGGCAATCCAGGCGATTTGCTGACCTAGAATTGGAAGTACATTATTGGGATAGTCATGACTAACTGCTATATAAATAGCCACTACTCCAATCACCAGTAAACAAAACACTGGCAGAAGGAGGCTATAGTCGACTCGAGAGTCGAAGGAACGTTTCATATTTTTTACCTTTTCTCTTTCTTGGATTTTTCTTTCATTCTATTGCGACGGGATTGGAGAAAATCTGCTACTGCAGACTCTAGCTGATCTCTAGCCAGAACCCGAACCGTTCTTTCTTTTGACAAGGTTTGGGCGATTTGTTTGCCATAGTGCTTGCTGACGACACGACTGTCTAAGATTACAGCTACCGAACCTTGGTCAGGCCGTCTAACCGTACGACCAAGGGCTTGTTTCAACCGAATAATAGCCATCGGCAACTGATAATCATAAAAAGGATTTTTCCCTTCTTGACGCAGCTCTTGGTTTAATTTTTTGGTTAACGGTTCTTGGGGATTTTGGAAAGGCAATCTCGGAATCACTTGAATCACGCAAGGATGGGTTGAAAAATCAACTCCTTCCCAGAAACTGCCTGTTCCAAGCAAGATCTGACGTTCACCTTTTTCAAAACGTTTTTTCAGTTGGCTTGGTTCCCCATTTTTATACTGAGCTAGATGCGGTTGGTCGAGCAGGTCCGAAACTGCCAGCAACATCTCTTTTGAGGTAAACAAAACCAATAAGGGTTCTTGAAAGGCTTGTAAGCTTCGAATGACAGAAGCCGCTTCACTAGCATAGTCAAAAGGCGAAACTTCTGTCACAAGAGGAAAATCATTGACTAGAAAGACTTCTTGTTGCTCCTGTTTTGCTACATCAAGTTTAACAAGTGGAGCATCTGGAAATCCCAGTAAATCTGCTAAGGAAACCCGATTGCTGATTTCAAGAGTGGCAGATACTCCTAGGAGCCTACAATCCTCTGGCAATAAGTCTGCTAGTATAAAGCGACCGTTTTTGCTTGAACAAATCAGGACATCCTTACTAGATTTCTCTGCTGGAGCAAGCCAAAATTCACGGTTCGCCGTAAAAAAGTTTGCAATCTCTCTGTACTCTGGTAGATCTAACTCCGAAAAATGTTGGCGCAACTGTTCGAGAGAATCCAACCACTTTCCATTCTTAAGACCTGACTGATACTGGTCCATCAAGTAACGACATTCAAAACCTATACTCTCAAGCAAACGTTTCTGAATCAAATCTTCCTCTGTCTCCAAGGACTTTTCAATTTGAGTAACAAGATCCTCAAGGCAATAAGCCTGCTGGGCTAGATTTTCAAGAGCTAGCAACATTTTTTGTGCTTCATCCAAGATCAGCAAACGATTGTCGATAAACTCTGGATTGTCCTCCAAACGAGTGACCAGATATGCATGATTGGTCAAGAGGACGCGACTGGTCTTGGCCTTATCCTGCCCTCGTTTCCAAAAATCTTCTGTAGCAAATAAACTTTTCTTTGAAAGCTTGCCGTCGTGGACTAGTTCAGGCAGAAAGTGCTGATAGCGATAAAGTTGCCCGATTTCGTCCAAATCACCAGTCTCTGTCTCTGTTAGCCAGATGAGCAGTTGCATTTTAAAGCGAGTAAATAGACGATTGGACTCCGGTCGATGGAGAATTTGATGAAAAGCATCCAATTTCAAGTAATTTTGAGGCCCCTTGAGACTATGAATTTCCAGATGGAAGACCTCTTTTAAGCGCTGACCTTCTTCTTGCATGATCTGATTTTGAAGAATTTTGGTCGGAACACTCACTAAGATACCTGCTTGGCTCTCCAAGTTCAAAGCTGGGAGGAGATAACCATAAGTCTTGCCCAGTCCCGTTTGGGCTTGGATAAAGGAAGTCTGGTGTTCTTCCAATAATTGCTCAATCTTCTCCGCAAATTCCAACTGTTGCGGACGTTCCTCCAGCCCCAATAAAGAAATGTTTTTAGCAAAGTCTTTGGATAACTTTCGTGGGACTAAGGCTTGACTTTCCTTTCTCAGGAAAAGCCCATGGAGTTCCATCAAGTCTGGCGAAGATAAGAGAGATTGTTGCTGATAGACCTCCTCAATCACCAGATAGCTTTCGTAAAGAAGATTGTCTGCAAGGTCTAACAAGCTTTCTAAGAGCCCTTTAGGTAGCTCAAAGAGTTTTTGGCGCATGTAAAGCAAGAGTTCAGCTGTTGCCTGAGCATCAGACAGGGCAGTATGGGCCTGTTCTAGCTCAATGCCCAACTCTTGACAAAGGATACCTAGGTTATACTTTTCAAACTGAGGATACAAAACTTGAGCAAGCTCAACTGTATCCACCCGCGGTGTACGCAATTCATATCCTTCAAAAAAGAGAAATTCCGCAAGGAGGTTGGCATCGAATTGTACATTGTGCGCAACAAAAACACCGTCCTTAACCAATTCAAAAATTTTTCCAGCCACCTGAGAAAATTCTGGTGCCGCAGCCAAACGCTGATCGGTCAGACCTGTTAATTCTTTGATATGAGAATCCAAGGGTTCATGGGGATTGACATCAGTCGCATACTGATCGACGATTTCGCCATTCTCAATCACCACAATGCCTACTTGAATAATTTTTGCCTTGCTTCCGGTGCTGGTCGCCTCTAAATCAACGACCACATACCGATCATTTCTCGCATTCATCATTAAAAATTATATCAAAAAAAGCATGATTTGACACCCCTCAACTTCGATAACAATCTCGCTTCATTTGTGAGTTTAATAAAAAATCAAGACCTTAAAAGTGAGAATTTTTCGTAAGTTCAGCAGTTGATTGCTGGTTCTGAGGTATTTGAAAAACTTACCAGAAAATAAATCAGCCGTGAAAACATAAAAAAGGCAATTAAGATTTCAGTTGCCTTTTTGGGATATTTTTTTCATTGTTTTTGGAATTTCACAGCTAATCTGACTTGGTAAAACTACATAGTGTTCTTGAGCTAGTTCTTGGGCAATGGCTGAGTGCAGATGAGTCGCTACTACTACGCGTTCATAGAGATTGACATGTGGAAACTGACCTACAAAACCTGCAATCATCCCAGCCAGAGTATCTCCCATCCCACCAGTTGCTTGATAAGGGCCTCCGACTTCTAATTGATAATATTCAGGCTGACCGACTTTCCAGATACGAGTTGCCGGACCTTTCTCAACTAAAATCGTTCCTTTAGGAAAAGCTGAAAGAGCTCTAGCAGTCGTCTCTGTATTTTGATGGTCAAGAGCTATACCAGATAGTCTTTCCCATTCCTTTTGGTGGGGAGTTAGGATGAGCTGACTAGATGGAAATGGCAAATGACCTTTTGCTAAGATGCCCAAAGCACCTCCATCTACAATCAAAATCTGTTCTTTTTTGAGACTGTCAAAGACTCGTCTTACAAGTTCTTCTCCGAAGGTATCCTCTCGCAAACCCGAACCTAACAAGACAACTTCTGCCTTTTCCAACTGCTCTTTTAACAATTGCTGGTCTTGAAGAGAAAAGGCCATAGCCTCAGGTAAATGACTGTGCAGAGCCGGAATGTTCTCCTTATCCGTTCCAACAGTCACCAAACCTGCACCGCTTTTTACAGCTGCTAAAGCAGCCATGATGATGGCACCACCATAAGGATAAGTTCCACCCAGTAACAGCAAACGACCGTAATTTCCTTTATGACTTGTACGAGAACGTTCAATAATGACTTTTTCTAATAATACTTGATCAATCACTTTCATCGTTTTTTCCTCTCTATTCATTATACTATAAAGTCTATACACCTTGCATCTTGAACATAAATCTATTCGTTCATATAGAAAAAGAGGGGACAAAGCCCCTCTACTCTCCTTTCGTACAAACACGAAAGTAAACGATTCCATTTTTACTAGTAAAGACGGAGAGGCCTAATCGGTCCTCTCCATCTCTTCAACTCATTTATCGATGTGATTTTTTATCATCGACCAAGCTATACCAATAGGATAGCATTAGACGCACAAACTAATCCTCTTTTCGTTTTGCAGTTAATAGGGCTGCTGACAAGGCCAAGCTAACACCTGCCAAGAAAATAGCTGTTTCAGATTCTCCCTCACCTGTTTCTGGTAATCTATTTTGCTCTTCTTTTACTACTGAAACATTTGGTTTTATAGTCTGGTCATGAGCTAATAGCTCTACTGGATAATCTGGTTTTTCAAGAACAGGCGCTTCCTCATTTCCTACCGTGGCTAGAACACCATGATACTCTGGAAGTTTATGTTCTAGAGCCATTACAGCATTAACGCCACCCTTAAATTCAGGTTTCTCAACGCTTGGTGCCGCTTGATCTCCTACAGTAGCAAGAGTTCCTGTGTATTCTGGAACTTCGTTTACTGCTGCTTCTACAAAGTTAGCACCTCCTTTGAATTCTGGAACTTCATTGACTGCTGCTTCTACAAAGTTAGCACCTCCTTTGAATTCTGGAACTTCATTGACTGCTGCTTCTACAAAGTTAGCACCTCCTTTGAATTCTGGAACTTCGTTTACTGCTGCTTCTACAAAGTTAGCACCTCCTTTGAATTCTGGAACTTCATTGACTGCTGCTTCTACAAAGTTAGCACCACCTTTGAATTCTGGAACTTCATTGATTGGAGCTGGCTCCTCGCCTTTACTACTTGAAATAGATGCTTTCACTCCTACTTCAACAATGCGATCCTGAGCCTTTCTTTCTTCAGAATGAACAAGACTTCTAGTAGTACCCAAAACTTGAATATAGTCAACTTTTTCTCCATCTTGTCCTTCAGAAACGATACGACGTTGACCTTGAGCAAGTTCAGGGTTTTCACGAATAACTTCTTTAAACGGAAGCGGAGTCTTTTCAATTTCCAAACTTGGAGTTTCTGCTACTAAGTTCTTAACGCCTTCTGTTGGTGTTGTTTGGAAGGTAGACTTAAAGTGTAAACGATATTCTTTCACCAGATTTCCATCTTTGGAAACAAGACGAACCAGTGTTGGAAGATTGGCATTTCCAGAATCCACAACTGTAACTACTCCATGTCCACTAGTTGTTGCAGTGACTTTTGGTTTTGAACCCATTGTTGTTAGAGTGTAATCTGTCACATTTGGATCAAAGTTTTCCAATGCTTTTCCGTCGATCGAAATAGTCGCTGATGGTGTTTCCACTTCTGATCCCTTGCCTGCAGAGTAGGCTGTAAATTCTACAAGTGCAAGACCATTGGTGGTAGCCTTACGAGTCATGCGCGCACGAATAGCTGTCGTTTGAACCGGTTCAAAGTTAAACTCGATTGGTTTACCAGCTACTAATTCTCCAGAAGCTTTGTAAGAAATTGGTGCCCAATTTTCTGCCTTGTTAAATGGATGATCGGCATTTTCTTCGTAACGAGAAATCGTACTTGGTTCTGTAAAAGCAGGACCAATATATCTTTCTAGAACCATTTTCTCTGGAGCATCTGTGCCACTATCTTTAAAGAACTGAATGGCTACTTTCCCAATAGATTGAGAAGCAATTTTTCCATCCTTCTTAAAGAGTAATCCAACAGAAGTTTCTTGATTTTTCGGAGTACGAGACCAGTTTGTCCAACGTCCATCTTCATTGTATTTTCCATCATTGATATAGAAAATTCGATCATGTGAAGCTGCTTGAGTATCGTTCGTTGTCGAAGCAAAGGCTTTAGAATCAGTTTCATTGTTGCTTGGATTTTCTGAAATGACTTGATTGCCTTTAGAAACAACTGTCACCTGCATTTTAGTCGTTAGATTTGTACCAATGACATGACCGGTAACTTCAAATGTTCCCTCATGCTCTGTCGCATGTTCAGGAATAGCATCCCACTTCACTGCAAGTTTATCTGTAGTCCAATTAGTTGAAGTTGGATAATAAACATTTACTTCTGAAGGAAGTTGAAGATTGTCTCCAACATTCAAGATTTTAGCACTGTTTTCTGCAGCAAGAGGTTGACTAGTTTCTCTCTCATCATTGCGGAAAATTCGATATTCTTTCAACACCGTACCATCTTCTGCTTTCAAGATGAGACGTGTTACACCTTTTGGACTTGTTGCAGGAACAACTGTTACCAAACCATTATTGCTAGCTGTTGCTGTGATTTCTTTGCTAGATTGAGGAATATAGTAATCTGTCTTAGATGGATTAAAATGTTCAAGATCCTTGCCATCTACCTTGATAGAAATCTCTGAACTTGTTTCACTTAAGACCTTGTTTCCAAGCACAGTTAGCTCTGTCAGACCAACACCTGATGTTCCATCTGCTTTCTTCATACGAATACGAACAGCGTAGGTTTCGACCTTGTCAAATGTGAAGTGATTGGTTTGAGTTGCAGACAGCTGACTTGGAGCATGTAAGTTTTCAACTGCTTTCCAATTGTCTGGATTATTAAATGGATGATTGCTATCTCGTTGCGCATGACTGACATCACTTGGTAAATCTGGAATTTCTTTACCTACATAATATTCAACTACATATTCTTTTGGAAGACCAATTGCTCCATCAGTATAGAAATCAACCGACAAATTGTTGACAAAACGCTTCGTCAAGTCTCCTGAATTACCAAATAAGATAGAAGCCCAGTCATTATCAGTATTTGTTCTCCAAGTAGTCCATCTATTTTTAGCATCTGATGGTGTTCTTGATACAGTCAAATCGTTCAAGGTGTTGGCTGTGTCATCTCCTCCTGTATTGGATACAATGGCAGCTGGTAATTGTGAACCTGTCCATTGTTTAGAGATATTATTTCCAGCAACCACTTGACTAGACACTCGAACATGAGCTTTAGTTGTCAGATTGCTACCTACTAAACGACCATTGATTTCATAGATCCCTTCAGTTTGACTAAAGTTGGCTGGAACCTGATCCCAAACAACATCTTTGTAGATAGTTGTTCCGTTAGAATGGTAAGCCCGGACATTAGCTGGCAATTGAACCGTCTCACCCTTAGGTACTGTGAGACTGATTTCCTCTGCAACTTGCAATCCTTCAACCGTTACAGTCGCTTGAGCTTCAATATCTGTGCCTTCCACATGTCCTTTAAGCGTAAAGCTATGATAGTGCCCCAACTCTTTTTCATCTACCTTATCCCAAGCTACAGATACTTTGCGTGGCAAGCCCTTATCAAATTCTGCTCCAACTTCTTTAGGTAGATTCGGTTGCTGATTGATATCTGTAGAAACAGACACAGGATGAAGTTTCACAATCTTCTTGCTGACTTTATTTTCTTTAATCACCACTTCAGTGGTTACAGATTCTGTTTTCTCTGTTTGATTATCGATTCGAGGTGTCAAAGTCACTCTTCCCTTAGTATAGAGCAATAGATTCTGACCATTCACCTCAAGATGTCCCCCATCAGATGATTTAGCTTCTAAGTGAATATCTGAAGCCGAAAACTCTGTTTGTGAACCATCCTCATAACGACCAATGACGTGATAAGTTAATACTTGATCTTCAGTGGCAGTTTCTTTTCCTTCTACAACCACTTCCAAACGTTTCAAAGCAGGAGCTTCCTTCACAAACTGAATTAAGTAAGTTTGAACCAAGTCACCCTTTTGGTCACTCAAGAAGACAGAAGCCTGATAACCATTATCAGCAGAAGCTTGCTGAACAGTTACTTGATATCCGGTAGTCTGAGCTCCAACACTTGGAATAGTTGCAGTGTAAGGAAGGGATACACGGTAATAGGTCTTGCCAGACTCAAAATTCTCAAGAGCTTTATCCCTAACAGTAAGTCCTGTAATGCTACTTGTTGTTTCCTTACTACTTGCGATAAAGGTTGCAGTCACTTCACGGTCGTCATCTACCAATTTACCAGTAGCCTCCGTACGTCCACCTTCCTTGTTCAAAGCAGCAGGGTCTTTCAAGGTCCAAGAAACAACATCAGTATCAATCAAGCTACCATCTGTCAGAACAGCTGTGACCGTTTTATCCAAATCAGCCGCATTCGTTCCAACTGGGACTGTAGCAACTTTTGGTAACCATCTATCTAAAGCAATCACTTTAACAAGTGCCTCAGCTTTAGTTTCCAAACCTTCTACACGTCCAGATACTTTTTTCTCACCTGCGCTTGTAAGCAAGTCAGATGGCATTTCCCAAGTTACAGTCTTTTCCTCAACACTACCGTCACTATAAATAGCTGTTACTGTTTGAGGTAATTCAGGATTTGTCGTCACATCAGTTGTTGCTTTTACAGGAGCAAAGGCTACAAAGTGACGATTTTCTTTCTTACCAGACACCGTTGCGACCGTTGCGCTATCAGATGTCAAACCAGCAGAATCTGCATAAAGAGTAAATTTACCTTCTTTTTCTGTTGATTTTACAATGACAACCCCTTTACCATTGAAAGCACGTCTTTGCCATGTTCCATCTGCTTGAGCTTTGTAGCGTTCACGACTAGCTTGTTCTCCATTATCCACACCAACGATTTGTCCTTGACCATGAAGATTGAAATGAACAAGATTGTTAGCTGTAGGAACCACATTACCATCGCCATCAACAATTTCATAATGGATGTAGGATAGGTCCTTTCCATCTGCAGTGATAACATGCTCTTCTTTAGTCAGACGAACTCTTGCTGGCTCCCCAGCAGTTGTCACACTATCACGCGCAATTTCGTTGCCATTTTCATCTCGAGCAATCGCAGTCAGTGTGCCTGGTTGGTATTTCACAAGCCACTCAAGATACAATTCACTTGGTTTAGCTCCCTCATGATATGGACGTCCATCTTCTGTCCTTTTCTTAGTAAATTCCTTTTTACCAAGCGACTCTCCATTTAAGAACAATTCGACGCTTGCAGCATTTGAGAAGGTACGAACCGGAACCTTTCCATCAATCAGCATCTTGCGATCCTTAAGGGTCTCTTCAGTCCAATTCCAATGTGGTAAAATGCGAACAGTTGGCTTTTCTTTAGCACTATACCATTCACTACGGTAAAGGTAGAAATCATTCTTTGGTAAACCAGCTGTATCAATAATACCAAAGTAAGAGCTCTTGACAGGTGTACTATCTTGGTTATGCCATGGAGTCGGTTCTCCAATATAGTCAATTCCTGTCCAGATAAATTGTCCAGCATAGCCAGCACGATCACGGTCAAAAGTCCATGATTCAGTAGCTGTTCTTCCCCATCCAACACGGTCATTACCATAGTCAGATTGTTCATAGTGACGATTTGGACGATTGTCATGTCCAAGGATTTGAGCAGGGTTATAATAAGAATCACGCGTCCTAGTAGCTGAAGAAGTTTCAGAACCATAAATGAGCCAGTCTGGATGCGCTCTACGAACAGCATCATAATTACGTTCACCATAGTTCATACCGACAGCATCCATAATTTCTGCGAGTTTCAAGAAATCACCTGTCGCCGCACGACTAAATTTGTTTTCCCCCATGGTTACATAACGCTCAGTATCAATCGCTTTGATAACTGCCTTCAAGCGTTTAGCAGTTTCGATAGAACGAGGACTACCATTTGCCTCCTCTACCTCATTTCCAAGAGACCACATGACGATAGACGGATTGTTCTTATCACGTTCTACCATTGTTCTGAGATCAAAATCAGACCACTTCTCACCCTTCTTAGCCTCCGGATGAGTTGCATCTTGATCAAAGAACCGTCCATAGTCGTAAGTCTTCTTGCCACCATACCAAGTATCAAAAGCTTCCTCTTGAACCAAAAGACCTAAACTAGCTGCAGCATCAAGCAACTGAGGACTCGCTGGATTGTGGGTTGTTCGAATAGAGTTAACCCCCATATCTTTCAAGAGTTTTAATTTACGATAGGTAGCCTTATAATTCTCTTCTGCCCCCAAGGCTCCATTGTCATGGTGAATACTTACTCCGTGGAATTTCATGCGTTCACCATTCAGAGAGAAACCTTCCTTAGCAGTCCAATTGAAATAACGGTAACCAAATGTATCTTCTGTTACATCAACTAGTTGACCTTCTTTATAAACCTTTGTTTTCAACACATACAGTTGAGGATGATAACTTTTTGTCGTCCAAAGAGTTGGTTTATTAACTAGGATTGTTTGTCTGAAATCTGCAGTTTCATTTTCTGCTAAATTCTTCGTTTCAGAGCGGACTAATTCTGAAACAACCTTACCTTCCTTAGTAAAAATTTGTTGTTCCACAAAGACTTTAGCAGCCTTCTTATCCGTATTTTTAATCTTACTTTGAACCTGTGTTTCAACATTCCCTTCTTTTTGCTCAGCAAGTTTTGGAGTAGTGATATGATTACCATTTTCGGCAACATGGACTTTATCACGATAACTAAGGGTTACATCACGATAAATCCCACTTCCTGAGTACCAACGACTACTTGGTTGCTTATTGGTCACTTGAACAGTAATTGAATTTTCACTACCATCCTTGTTTAAAAATTCTGTGATATCATATGAAAAATGATTATAGCCACTTGGATAATGTCCGACAAATTTACCATTTACATAGACCTTTGAATCCATGTAAACCCCATCAAAATTGATACGAACATCCTTATTCTTGTCTGCTTCGTCTAATGTGAAAGTCTTACGATACCAAGCTGTTCCACCATTTAACTGCCCACCTTCATTACGAGCGGGAGACTTGTGATCAAAGTCAAAATAAATACTCCAATCATGAGGAAGATTCAATTTAGACCAATCATGAACATCCACATCTTTTTTTGAAAAATCTCCTTGGGCATTTAGTTTAAAATACCAATCTTTATTAAAATCTTGTTTTCGTTCCGATAATAGCTGTTTTTCCTTTTCAACTTCGGCTTTGTTTGACTCTCTAGACAGCACCAGCACTTGCGATTTTTCAGAAGAAGGTTTAATCTCTGTGTCTGCTTTCACTTGGTCCTTTTCAGAAGTTTTTTTAGAATCCTCTTTCACTTCTGTTCCAGCTGTTACTGCAGATTCAACAGGCTTTGGATTTGCCTCTTCAGATTTCTGTTTGTTATCAGCCTTGTTTCCTTCTTCTACTTTATTTGGAGTTTCCCCTTTAGGACTAACCAATTCACGACTACTCTCGTTAATAGGTGTAGTAGGTTCTGTATCCTTAGTCACTTTGTCTTCTGCCGATTCAGCTTTTGGTTTTACAAACTCACGCCCACCATTCTCATCAGCCTTTGCAATAGCAGCTGCCACATCATCGGGAAGCTTATCTAAAGGTTGAGCTTGATGAACAGTTGTTTCTTCTGTTTTAGCATTGGATGAAGCCACCTCCTCAGCTTGTACAGCAGAAATACCAAATATACTAGCCCCAATCATTACAGATGCCGCACCTATTGCAAATTTACGAATGCTATAATGACAACGTTTATCAAAAAGTCTTTTGTTCATTAAAATCCTCATTTCTTTTTCTTGATACAAAGTAAGCGTTTACTTTATTTTAAAAAATAACCTCCTTCTGAATACACAAACAAGTACCAAGTTCGATAATATATTTTATATATTAAATATATCAAAATACACCTAAAATTGCAATCACTTTCATCGTTTTTTTCCTCAACTATCCTTTACCTGATTGTTTTAAGACAATCCGATACACTTTTTTAGTCCACTCTTCCAAACCTTCTCCATCATGGTCAAGATAATACACCCTATCTAGTAATCGACTTGGAATAATATTTTCAAAGTGGCTCTTATTATGAGTTGGAATAATGCAAATATACAACTCACTAAATAAATTAAGCATGTCCTTAATTTTTGCAACATGGTAACCATCAAAAATATAACCAGGAACTTTAATCAAATCTGTATAGATAAAATGAAAACTCACTCCAGGAATAAACTTGTCTTGTAATTCTTTCTCTGAAGGAGCTCGACCTAATAAACGCTCCATCGCTAATCGATAACCAGAACTTGTATTTGACCATCCTAACATGACATAGTCAAAATAATCTTTCGGATCAGATGCAGCATTTCGACTATCCAAAACCAACCCCTCAGCATCTCGACCAAAGGCTTTCACTGCAGATAAGAGCTGACCAGTTTTAAGAATAGAAATCGCTGCGTCTATAGTCGTAGTATGGCTACAGTAGTCTGAAGTCACTAACCTCTTATGTAGATCATAAGTCGAGGCTACTCTTTTATCTGTAGGGGTAAATGGTGGCAGAAAAGGATGCTGACAGAGGTAATCTAAAATTTCTTTTTTTAAACAAGAATCAGTACACTCGATACTTGTTTGACGTTTATGAAGTTTTTCGTAAGCTATAAATTTAGCAATTTTTTCTAATTCCCACTCTTGAATATTTGGATAATCAATTAGTGCTAAGTGATATATTCCATCCCATTGCAAACTATATTCTCCATTATAAATTTTTAAAATCATCTAACCACCTCACTTTACTATACTACAAAAGGAGGTTCAGACCTCCTTTTATCTATTTTCCCTTAAATTCCGCAAAGGTCTGTAAAATTTTAGCTGCCACTGCTGGAGAAGGTTCTCCTTTTAGCTCAAATGTTTCATCTGCATATGGAGTAAGGACTGCGAAATTTCCTATCTGGACTGAATAGAGGGATGTTTTAAACAGTTCAATATCATTTTGGTCATTTCCAAAAGCAATGAAGTTCTCTCCACACAACTTTTCAACAGTTGTCGCCTTATGAGTATCCCAGGGATTGACATAAAGACACTTTTCATGAGCATGATAAGACAGATGAGCCTGCCCCAGTCTTTCTAACTGACCAAGCAGGTCATCAAGTAAATCCTCATGGTCTCCCATATAAACGACTACCTTAATCGGAGTACCCAAGTCCTCAAGTTTCTGATGACGAGCTACCTTTAGGGGGTCCACACTGGAGAAAAATGGAATCTTCTCCACAATCTGACCACTATAGTCAAAGCAATCATCTACAAAGAAAGGGAGATTATAAGTCTGGCAATAATCCACTAGCGCCTGATAAACTTTAGCATCGAGATTCCTTTCGAAGATAGCCTTCCCCAGATGATAGGCTACGCCTCCATTCAACCCTATGACCAAGCGCTGACTGAGTTCGGAACCTAATAAACCCAAACAATCCCGATAAGAGCGAGCTGAGGCAAACACAAGCTCATGACCATAATCTTCAGCCTTTAAAAGAACCTGCTGAATCTCCTCGTCTATGGTCATGTAGTCAAAAGATAGCGTTCCATCCAGGTCAAATACGAATTTCATTTTCCTAGTCCTTATTTAGTGTTCGAAGCGCTGACTGATAGGTTTGCTCCATTAGCATGGTAATCGTCATAGGACCAACTCCACCCGGTACAGGTGTGATGTGACTGGCAAGTGGTGCAACGGCATCATAGTCAACATCTCCACAAAGCTTGCCATTTTCATCACGGTTCATCCCTACATCAATGACAACTGCCCCTGGTTTGACAAAGTCAGGAGTCACAAACTTAGCGCGACCGATTGCAACCACAAGAATATCCGCCTTAGCAGCAACCTTAGCAAGATTATGGGTGCGTGAGTGAGTCAAAGTCACAGTCGCATTTTTAGCCAAAAGAAGCTGAGCCATCGGCTTTCCAACAATATTCGAACGACCGATAACAACCGCATTTTTACCTTCCAACTCAATCCCATATTCATGAAACATCTCCATAATTCCTGCAGGTGTCGAAGGAATCATGACTGGATGACCTGACCAGAGGCGTCCCATGTTTAGCGGATGGAAACCATCCACGTCTTTTTCTGGGTCAATGGCTAATAAAACCGCCTCTTCATCGATATGTTTTGGTAAAGGTAACTGAACCAAAATCCCATGCCAAGCTGAATCTTGATTGTATTTGGCAATCAAGTCTAACAATTCCGCTTGGGTAATGGTCTCTGGAACTCGCACTACTTCACTACGGAAGCCAGCAGCGAGAGCTGACCGTTCCTTGTTGCGAACGTAGACTTGACTGGCAGGATTGTCCCCCACCAAAATCACCACCAAGCCTGGAACTAGACCTGTTTCTTCTTTTAGTTTGGCAGTCTTTTCAGCCAACTGCCCTTGTAACTTAGCTGCAAGAGCCTTCCCATCAATAATCTGTGCCATATTTCTTCTCTTTTCTATCAAATATCCTCTATTATATCAAAAAATACCTTGGCATTCTAACACTTCTTGACTAATAGACCTTATAGTTTGAAACTATAAGAAAAAGCTCTTATCGAGCTTTTAGTGCCTATTTATCTTAGGCAAGTTTATCATGCTTTCTTTTTGACCTTGGGAGCAGGCAAAACTTCGTACATATCCTTGATTAGTCTCGCTAGAAATGACTTATCTTCAAGGTCTTCTAGTAAAATCATCTCCTTGGCTCCTTCATAAGGACGTTCAAGTCTTGTCTGGCCCAGTTGATCCAAGACCACCTTCACAGGCTTCAGTAACAGACGATTATCATAGATTCCCCCAATAATCTTCCCACGATAATAAAGGATATACTCTCCCATCATTGGACGATAACTCATCTCCTCTAACTCCGATAGCTGATCGAGAATAAAGGCTAAACATTCTTTACTTGAAGCCATGATTTCTACTCCATTTCTTCTAAAAATGAGGTCTTACAAAACCTTACTTAAAAATTCCTTGGTCCGTTGTTCTTGGGTATGGTCAAAAATCTCTTCTGGCCTTCCATCTTCAACAACAACCCCATCCGCCATAAAGATAACACGGTCTGCCACCTCACGCGCAAAACCCATTTCATGAGTCACAATCACCATGGTCATCCCTGACTTGGCGAGGTCTTGCATAACAGATAGAACTTCGCCAACCATCTCAGGGTCTAGGGCTGAAGTCGGTTCATCAAAGAGCAAAACGTCTGGCTCCATTGCCAGTCCACGTGCGATAGCAATCCGTTGTTGCTGCCCACCTGACAAACTCTGAGGATAGGCCGTCGCCTTATCTGGCAAGCCAACTTTTTCTAGCAGTTCCTGAGCTCTTTTCTCCGCTACTTCCTTGCTTTCTCCTTTGGTTTTTATTGGTGACAAGGTGATATTTTCCATCACCGTCATATTGGGAAAGAGGTTGAATTGTTGGAATACCATGCCCATCTTTTCACGCATAGCAAAAAGATCATTCTTCTTATCCGTAATATCAACTCCTTCAAAGATAACCTTTCCCTTACTTGCTTCCTCGAGAAGATTCATCGAACGAAGGAAAGTTGATTTCCCACTCCCTGACGGACCGATAATTACCACAACTTCCCCTCTTTTGATCTCAAGGTTGATTCCTTTCAAGACTTCATTCTTCCCAAAAGACTTATGTAGTTCTTCAATTTTAATCAAGGTTTCTGTCATTATTTCTTGTCTCCTTGTCCAATGTAATTTTCAAATGCCTTCAAAGCCACTGTCAAAACAGAAGTCATAATCAAGTAATAAAAGGCTGCAAATAAGAGAGGCGTTAGAGGTAGATAGGTCGTCGTTGCTACCGTTGTAGCTCCATTCCAAAGTTCCATGACTCCGATTGTTGACAAAAGCGAACTATCCTTGATAATGGTGATAAATTCATTTCCCAGAGCTGGAAGAATATTCTTGATAGCTTGTGGCAAAATGACATAACGCATGGCATTTTTCGGACGAATCCCAAGAGAGTATGCGGCCTCTAACTGACCTTTAGAAACCGCATTGATCCCCGCACGAACAGTTTCTGAAACGTAAGCTCCACTGTTCATCGAGATAATCAGAATACCAGGAATCAAACGAGAAAGATCAACTCCTAAAATTCCCACTTGAATAGTCGGAGCATTGATATGCATAAGAGCAAAGGCAATCATAATCTGAACCATCATCGGTGTTCCTCGGAAAATCCATACATAGATATTCGCAAACCAGACAAGAGGTTTAAAACGTGAGCGTTGAGCAAAGGCCAATAAGACACCTAGAATGGTACCGAAAAAGACTACCAGAATTGAAATCACTACAGTGATAAGAGCTCCGTAATTAAAATAAGGTAAATACTTTGGTAAAAAGGAAAAATTCATATAAACTCAGCTTTCTAAACATTAGTTTGTATGATTATAACATATCTTGAATTAAAATTCAATATTTTTTCACTGATTTTCACCAATAATTTTATGCAAAAGAGAAATAGCGAGAAATCTTAGTTTTTTCTAGTCAAGTCCCCGTGGTTTATGGTAAAATAGTAACGATAAGAAATGGAGGAGAATCATAATGGAATCACATTTGGTTAGAATCATCAACCGCCTAGAAGCTATGACAAAAGATGGCGGAAATCTAAAACGTAATTTTGAACGTGAAGGAGTTGTTGTTGCAGAAGTTGCATACAGCTATGACGAAGAAAATGGATCACTCTTCACCCTTCGCGATGTTGAAGCACGTGAAACCTATACCTTTGATAGTATTGACTTGATTGCAATGGAGATCTACGAACTCCTTTACTAATAAAAAATCAGCAGGGAAAACCTGACTGATGAACGAGAATCCTTTTTGTGACTACAAATGGGATTTTTTCTTACCTTCAAAGTCGCTTGATTCTCCATGAATCTCTCTTATAAAAACGACCACTTCCCAATCTTTTTACTTGCTTTACACCTTAATCATGCTATAATGAGAGTATAAAACTTTGACTATTTTTGACCTTTTTTCTTGGGCCAAGGATAAGAATGAAATGAGGTAGATGTATGCTCTGTCAAAACTGTAAAATTAACGACTCAACAATTCATCTGTATACCAATATTAATGGACAGCAAAAGCAAATTGACCTCTGTCAAAATTGCTATAAAATTATCAAAACGGACCCAAACAATACCCTCTTTAAAGGAATGACTGACTTGAACAATCGTGACTTTGATCCTTTTGGAGACTTTTTCAATGATTTGAACAATTTCAGACCTTCTTCCAATAACGTTCCTCCAACTCAATCAGGTGGAGGATATGGAGGAAATGGGGGTTACGGACCTCAAAACCGTGGCCCACTTCAAACACCTCCTAACCAAGAAAGAGGTCTCCTAGAGGAATATGGTATCAACATAACCGAGATTGCCCGTCGAGGAGATATTGATCCTGTTATTGGTCGAGATGAGGAGATTATCCGCGTTATCGAAATCCTCAACCGTCGAACCAAGAACAATCCAGTCCTTATCGGTGAACCTGGTGTTGGTAAAACAGCCGTTGTTGAAGGTCTAGCCCAAAAAATCGTTGATGGTGATGTTCCCCATAAACTCCAAGGTAAGCAAGTCATCCGTTTGGATGTGGTCAGCTTAGTTCAAGGAACAGGGATTCGAGGCCAATTTGAAGAACGCATGCAAAAGCTCATGGAAGAAATCCGCAAACGCGAGGATATCATTCTCTTTATCGATGAAATCCATGAAATTGTCGGTGCAGGATCTGCTGGCGATGGTAATATGGATGCAGGAAATATCCTGAAACCAGCCCTTGCCCGTGGTGAATTGCAATTGGTCGGTGCTACTACTCTCAATGAATACCGCATCATTGAAAAAGATGCTGCTTTGGAGCGTCGTATGCAGCCTGTCAAGGTAGATGAACCAACTGTCGAAGAAACAATTATCATCCTCAAAGGAGTTCAAAAAAAATACGAAGACTACCATCACGTCAAGTATACTGATGCTGCTATCGAAGCTGCTGCGAATCTTTCCAATCGCTATATCCAAGACCGCTTCTTGCCAGACAAGGCTATTGACCTGTTAGATGAAGCTGGTTCTAAGATGAATCTGACGCTGAACTTTGTTGATCCTAAAGTGATTGACCAGCGTTTAATTGAAGCTGAGAATCTCAAGGCTCAGGCTACTCGAGAGGAAGACTTTGAAAAGGCTGCCTATTTCCGCGATCAGATTACCAAGTACAAGGAAATGCAGAAAAACAAGGTGACTGACCAGGATACTCCTATCATTAGCGAGAAAACCATTGAGCATATCATTGAGCAGAAAACCAATATCCCTGTTGGGGAGTTAAAAGAAAAAGAACAGTCTCAGCTCATCCATCTTGCAGAAGACCTCAAGGCCCATGTTATCGGACAAGACGAGGCTGTCGATAAGATTGCCAAAGCCATTCGTCGTAATCGTGTTGGACTTGGAACTCCAAATCGTCCAATCGGTAGTTTCCTCTTTGTCGGACCAACTGGTGTTGGTAAGACAGAACTTTCCAAACAACTAGCTATTGAGCTCTTTGGCTCTGCTGACAGCATGATTCGCTTTGATATGAGTGAATACATGGAAAAACACAGCGTAGCTAAGTTAGTCGGTGCCCCTCCAGGATATGTCGGCTACGATGAAGCAGGTCAATTAACAGAAAAAGTTCGTCGCAATCCCTACTCTCTCATCCTTCTCGATGAAGTGGAAAAAGCTCACCCAGATGTCATGCACATGTTCCTTCAAGTCTTGGACGACGGTCGTTTGACAGATGGGCAAGGACGGACAGTTAGCTTTAAAGATGCTATCATTATCATGACTTCAAATGCCGGTACTGGTAAAGCCGAAGCCAGTGTTGGTTTTGGAGCTGCTCGTGAGGGTCGAACCAACTCTGTCCTCGGTGAACTCGGTAATTTCTTTAGCCCAGAATTTATGAACCGTTTTGACGGCATCATCGAATTTAAACCTCTCAGCAAGGACAACCTTCTCCAAATCGTCGAACTCATGCTAGCGGATGTCAACAAACGCCTCTCTAGCAACAATATCCACCTCGATGTGACAGACAAGGTCAAGGAAAAGTTGGTTGACTTGGGATATGATCCAAAAATGGGGGCGCGCCCACTCCGCCGCACCATTCAAGACTATATCGAGGATGCCATCACTGACTTCTACCTTGAAAACCCAAGTGAAAAAAACCTCAAGGCAGTCATGACAAGCAATGGCAATATTCAAATCAAATCTGCCAAAAAAACTGAAAAAACAGAAGAGGTTACTTCTGAAAAAGAAGAATAAAACGACCTAACAGGTGCAGGAAGTCTAGCACTTTCTGCACCTTTTTTTACTAAAATAACTGTAAATTCTTGACAGCTTGCCCCTCGTCCATTATGATAATAATAAAGATACTAGAGAATGAGGAAAATGCAATGGCAAACCCAACTTTTGGTGAAAAAAAAGAAAATGTAATCTACCAGCCCCGCTATGGTATTTACGCAGTTATTCCTGATGCAGAAAAAAAACAAATTGTCTTAGTTCAAGCTCCCAATGGTGCTTGGTTCTTGCCAGGTGGAGAGATTGAAGCAGGCGAAGACCATCAAGAAGCACTGAAGAGAGAACTAATCGAAGAACTTGGCTTTACAGCTGAGATTGGAACCTATTATGGGCAAGCTGATGAGTATTTTTACTCTCGTCACCGTGATACCTACTACTACAATCCAGCTTATCTCTATGAAGCCACTTCTTTCCAAGAAGTACAAAAGCCATTGGAAGATTTTAATCATATTGCTTGGTTTCCTATTGACCAGGCAATAGAAAAACTCAAACGTGGTAGCCACAAATGGGGAATTGAAGCTTGGAAAATCCAGCATGGAATTGACTAAAATACACGATTTTATCCAAAAAGTGCTATAATAGAGTTAGAAAATCGGAGGAACTATTATGAAGCTTATCAACACGACTAATTCACACTCGCAACTTGTTAAAAGCCAATTAGAAAGTACTGACGCAACTCTTGTTGAGGTCTATTCTGCTGGAAACACAGATGTGATTTTCACACAAGCTCCGCTTCACTATGAAATCCTCATTTCCAACAAACACCGTGCTATTCGTGAACCAGAAATCGAAACCATTCAAGATTTCTTCATGAAACGCAAGATTGATAGACAAAAAATCGATGAAGCTAATATTAAGACGCTTTATTCAGATAAACTGATTGAAATTTCTATCCCTACAAAATAAGAAAGCCAGCATAGAGCTGGTTTTCTTTTGCAAAAAAGCTTGGTAATATTACCAAGCTTTTTCATTTTATTTCACAGCTTCTTTCAAAGCATCTACCTTATCCAAACGTTCCCACGGAAGGTCAATATCTGTACGTCCCATGTGTCCATAAGCCGCTGTTTGACGGTAAATTGGACGTTTGAGGTCTAGCATTTGGATAATTCCTGCTGGGCGAAGGTCAAAGATTTGACGCGCTGCTTTTTCAAGCTTGCTTTCAGCTACTGTTCCTGTACCAAAAGTATCGATACGAACAGAAACAGGCTGGGCAACACCGATAGCGTAGGCCAATTGCACTTCTGCCTTCTTAGCAAGGCCTGCTGCAACGATATTCTTAGCAATGTAGCGAGCTGCATATGAAGCAGAACGATCCACCTTAGTTGCATCCTTACCAGAGAAGGCACCACCACCATGACGAGAGTAGCCACCATACGTATCCACGATAATCTTACGACCAGTCAAACCTGAGTCTCCTTGAGGACCACCGATTACGAAACGACCAGTCGGATTGATGAAGAATTTTGTTTGTTCATCCAAGTAAGAGGCTGGAATCACTTCCTTAATCACCTTGTTAATGACGTCCTCGTGGATTTGTTCATTGCTAACTTCTGGATCGTGCTGAGTTGAAATAACGACTGTGTCCACACGTACCGGACGGTCATTTTCATCATACTCAACTGTAACTTGTGATTTTGCATCTGGGCGAAGATAGCTGATTTCACCAGACTTACGAAGTTCTGCTAAGCGACGAACCAACTTGTGGCTAAGTGAGATTGGCAATGGCATGAGTTCCTCTGTCTCATCAACCGCAAATCCAAACATGAGACCTTGGTCTCCAGCACCAATCAAATCAAGCGGATCTTGATCTGCATTCCCACGAACCTCCAAGGCTTCGTTAACACCTTGGGCGATATCTGGTGACTGCTCAACAAGTGACGGATGAACTCCCACCGTCTCCGCAGAAAAACCATACTCTGTATTGGTATAACCAATCTCTGCAATGGTATCACGAACCACACGGTTGATATCCACATAAGCATTTGTAGAAATTTCGCCAAAAACATGGACTGAACCAGTATACACAGCAGTCTCAGCAGCAACGTGCGCTTCTGGATCCTCTGTTAAAATAGCATCCAAAATCGCATCTGAAATTTGGTCTGCAATCTTATCCGGATGCCCCTCAGATACAGATTCAGACGTGAATAATTTACGTTCTGACATAAAAATGTCCCCCCTTAAAAAATATTGTTATAGAGTTACAAAGTACTGATAGGTATTCCTATAGTACGCGAAAGAAATAAAAACGATACTTTTTTATTTCTGAAGCTAGTAAGGCGCATAGGGTGATCGCATTATAGCGGCAACCGTAGAATGACGAGTGACTTTGGAGCCATCATTCTTTGCGAGTTACGAAGCGAAAGAAATAAAAACGATGTTTTTTTTATTTCTGAAGCTAGTAAGGCGCATAGGGTGACCGCTTAATAGCGGCAACCGTAGAATGACGAGTGACTTTGGAGCCATCATTCTTTGCGAGTTACGAAGCGAAAGAAATAAAAACGATGTTTTTTTTATTTCTGAAGCTAGTAAGGCGCATAGGGTGACCGCTTAATAGCGGCAACCGTAGAATGACGAGTGACTTTGGAGCCGTCATTCTTTGCGAGTTACAAAGTACTGATAGAAATTTCTACCATCTTATCGGGACTATATAACCTTATCATTATACCACTTTTTACTTTTTTTTGCAGTATTTTTGAAAAATCATAAAACAAAGTTAGAAAAAGGAGCCATTCAGCTCCAATTTTGTTCTTAGAATGTTTGGCGTTTGGCTTTTCGCTCAGCACGCCCACGTGCACGATTTTCAGCACGCTTGGTTTTGCGGCGTTTTTCATCCACCGCCCATTGAATCTTCTTCTTATAGCCAGGTTTGACTTTTTTCTTTTTCTTTTTAACCAAGCCAATCATTTCAATATCAAGCTTATCCTGCTTTTTTTCACGATTAGCACGACGATCACGGTCATAGGTATCTTGAAACTCTCCGTCTTTGACCATCTTAGGAGTAAACTTGATCCCTAATTTCTCCAACTCACGGATATCCGAGTCATCACTAGGCTGGTAAAGGGTAATCGCTGTACCAGGCAGTCCGTTGCGCCCAGTTCGTCCAACACGGTGAACAAAGAAGGACAAGTCTTGCGGAATGGCATCATTGATAACATGGCTGACCCCTTCAATGTCAATTCCACGCGCTGCCAAGTCTGTTGCAACAATGTACTCAAAATCCAGATTTTTCACCTGATTCATAATCCGTTTGCGTTCACGAGGGGCAATATCTCCATGAATCTTTGCTACCATCAATCCTTGAGCAGTCAAGTAGGCATATAACTCATCAGCACGTGTCTTTGTGTTAACAAAGATCATTGCCAAATAAGGCTGCATCAACTGAGTCAACTGGTAAATTTGAGCGTTCTTGTCACGGCCCTTGGTCGAAATCAACCAATTATCGATCGTATCTGAGATAACTGTCTTAGTCTTGATTCTTTCCATGACAGGATTTGACAAATATTTTTTCAAGAAGGGCTGCAACTTCTGTGGAATAGTTGCTGAAAAGACCATGAATTGCAAGTCTTTTGGAAGGCTTCCTGCAATCTTGTCAACTGTCTCCAAGAATCCCATATCCAAGGTCATATCGGCTTCGTCTACGACAAAAGTCTTAGCCTTGTGAATGGCTAAATCACCAGATTTGACCAAGTCATAGATACGCCCTGGAGTCCCGATGACAATATGGGGTTGGTTGCTGGCAAGTTTTTCAATCTGACGAGCCTTATCCGTACCACCAACATAGTTAACCACACGGACTTCGACATCTGAGTGAGCTGCAATCTGACGAGCCGCTTGGTAAATCTGAGTAGCTAACTCACGACTTGGAGCCGTAATGACCGCTTGCACACTATCGCTAGTTTCATCTAATTGCTGGAAAATTGGTAATAAGAAAGTATGAGTCTTTCCTGAACCAGTTTTTGACTCACCGACCAAGTCACGACCTGCCAAGACAATAGGAATTAACTTATCTTGAACCTCTGTCGGAGTTGTAAATTTCAACTCCTCCAAAGCCTTTTCTATATAGTTTTTAAACTGAAATTTCGTAAATGACATATTATCCTCGATTCTATTCTTCCAACCATTATACCATATTTTGTTCTTTTTCTGTAGCCACACTTATCTGACCAATCATAAGGCTCTCAACTTCTCCAAATACCAATCTTAGACTTGAGATCACACATTTGCTTTCTATCCAAAATGCAAAAAGAGAAGACCAAATTGGTCTTCTCTCAGCCTTTAGCTTGCGACTCAGATAGATTTGTCAAATAGTCAAGCAGGTGCTTAAGAATCTTTTAAAAGTCGAAAGTTTCTAGATAACATTAGTGCTTAATCATCTTTCCGCTTGCGACCAAGAAGCAACGCTGCTAGACCTGCAAGAAGAGAGCTAGCCATTAGACCAGTGAGTGAAAGCGGTGCAGTGCTACCTGTGTTTGGTAATGTAGCTTGTTTTGCCTTTTCTCCTGCTGGACTTTGAGCTGGTGGATTCTCTTCAGGTTTTCTTGGTTGAAGTCTATTTGTCTGATTATTATCAGCCCCCTGCTCTCCTCCTGGATTAACTGGTGGAACTGGATTTGGTTGAGGTACTGGTTGCGGAACCGGTTGTGGTTGTGGCGTTGGTGCAGGCTGTGGTTGTGGACTAGGATCTTGCTTAGCTTCAAAGACCCACTTACCGACGAAGGTTAGATTTGCCCCCTCTTCCACTTCTTGGTAACCTAGGAATGTCCATGTACCATTTGCAACAGCAACTTCTACAGGCATCGGTGCTTCTGGAACGAAAGCAATCGCTGCAGAAGAACTTGTAGTATATGTTCCACTTTGTGGAAGTAAGCTCAATACTTCTGCTGGCAAGTTGTTGTCTACTGTAGCACTCTCGAAGCGGTAAGTCACCTTATATGTTTCAGTCACCGGTGCAGGCAAAACATTAACTGGTACAGGAACTTCAGTAGAAGAACCATCTGGATAATCAACACGTACTTTACCAGTGTAAGTTCCTGGTTTTGTTGTATTAATTTGACCTGCAGGTGTGATATCAACTACCTTGGTGCCAGCTGGAAGGCTTGGCAAGTTCGTCACATTATCGGTCAAGTCAGGTGTTTCTCCAACCTTGATAGTTTCTTCCGTTACTTTAGGCGTATAAGTTTCAGCATTTGTCGGATTCGCCTTGAATTCCCATTTTCCTACAAACTCAACATTGGACTTGTTGACTACAGCGCTAGCTGCGTCGTAACCCTTGAAGGTCCAGGTGCCATCGTTCACACTATCTGTGTATGTAGTTTGAGATGGTTGCTGAGCGGAAACAGAGGCACCATTCACATAAGTTGCACTGTCGCTTGGGGTTAATGCTGTGATGGCTGCTGGAAGAGACTTCCCTGATGTTGCGCTCTCGAAGCGGTAAGTAGCTTGGTACTTGTTAGCTTCAAAGGACCATTTCCCTACAAACTCTACATTGGATTTGTTGACAACGGCGCTAGCTGCGTCATAACCCTTGAAGGTCCATGTGCCGTCGTTCACTGCGTCGGTGTATGTAGTTTGAGATGGTTGCTGAGCGGAAACAGAGGCACCATTCACATAAGTTGCACTGTCGCTTGGAGTCAAGGCTGCGATGGCTGCTGGAAGAGCCTTACCTGCTGTTGCGCTCTCGAAGCGGTAAGTAGCTTGGTACTTCTTAGCTTCAAAGGCCCATTTCCCTACAAACTCTACATTTGCCTTGTTGACAACGGCGCTAGTTACGTCGTAACCTTTGAAGGTCCAAGTACCGCCGTTCACAGTATCTGTGTAAGTGGTTTGGGCTGGTTGCTGAGCGGAAACAGAGGCACCATTCACATAAGTTGCACTGTCGCTTGGAGTCAAGGCTGCGATGGCTGCTGGAAGAGATTTCCCTGCTGTTGCGCTCTCGAAGCGGTAAGTAGCTTGGTACTTC